>CALCEG010000032.1 GCA_937900435.1 uncultured Alphaproteobacteria bacterium | reverse complement strand
AGAGGTGTGAGGTTCGGGGCCCGATACGCGGGAATGACGAGAGAGAGCGTGCATAGGGGCCCGATACGCGAGAATGACGAAGTTTTTAACTTCCAATTTTTGTGGGGTTGGTGGTAAATACTGCTAAACAGAGTCTTATAAAATACGGGATTTTTTAAACAGGTTTATAATCTTGTCTTGGGTGCGTGCCATACAAGATAACATATATTTGTTGTATTCTTTGTGGTTGCCGTTCGCGTTCGCACCAAGTGATGCGATATAGTTGCGCTTGTCGCTGGTTGCGTTAAATACAATCGGAGAATACCCATTTTGAACAAGTACCCAATTCATAATCATACGGGCGGTGCGCTTGTTGAAATCATCAAATGGTTGCAGGGCAATTAGACTGTAATGCACGTCAAAGGCAGTGCATAATGGGTCGCTGGATATATTGTTTGCTTTGTAAACAATATCGTTTAATTTGTATGGTATTTCATACGCATCTGGGGCGTACATACGATTGCCGTTAACAAAGATTTCAAGAACCTTGGTACAGGTGCGAAAACGACCGCCGTCAATGTATGTGTCTGCGCATAGTAAATGATGGATTTTACATACGGAATAGGTATCAACTGGCGCAGTCGGATTATTTATAATATAATCATATGCAATGCCAAGATTGCGCATACAATTAAAATCAAGGTATGGTTGCTGTTCTTTGTTCGGTACATGAAACAGTGTTCGTGGTTCGGTATATGAAATTTCGTGTCGCAACCAATTTAAATTGTTTAAACGCTTGGTCGATTCCGCGTCAGAAAATATGTTTGATATTATTGCGCGGTTTGTTTCGATTTTGCGTTTAAGTTTTGTGTAATCCATCATTTTGTGTTGCTTTTAAATAGTTGTTCAATGTACTTGATTTTATTCATTTGTTCACGAATAAAGGCGATTTTGACACTGTTATTGTCAATGCTTTTTTGATTGGACGGGGTTTTACGCAGGTCATCACTGGCCTTGATAATGCGGCGCAACAGTGTTGTTATAATGCGATATTTCATTATATTTCTTAATTGCGTATTACGCGCGCCGGGCATAGGATAAATGTCTTTGTTGTGCATTTTTATGTATGCTTTGTATACAGGTGCCCATATATCAAGTTCAATTTGTAGTGGTGCAAATATATCGCGATAGATGAATTTATAATCGGCTTCGGCAAAGTCAATAAATGACAGTTTGCTGGTGCTGGGGTCATACAATACATTGCCAGAATTTAAATCCCCATGCGACCACGCCAGACGTGTATCGTATTCAAATACGCCGACTTCATCGCGAATACGCGCCAGATTTTTTGTTTCGTCCAGTGTAAACCACAGGTTCATTTTGTTGTTTACAAATGAATCAAGACGGCTGAATTTTATGTCATCAGATATTTTATGTTTGATTAGTTCGCCGATAGGCTTCAATTCATTCATATCGACCAAGAATGCTGCGATACTGTCGATAATTTCATATTGTTGTCTGCGTGTCAATCCCTTGTACAATGCGGCAGTCAGATGTTCGCCAGGGGCGCGTTCTTCCAACAGTTGATATTCGTCTTCTTTGATAAAGTTCATACGGGGAATGTTATAACGTGGATTTCCAACAGAATGTATTTCATCAACAATCTTTTTGGTGCGTTGTTGTTTGGCCAGCCATTGTGCACAGGCGGCATCCCCAAATGTGGGCAAGGGGCGCTTCATAACAAAATCAGCACCAAAATCAGCGATGTATGTTTCGCGACCATGTATAAGATTTTCAAGTTTTTCAGACATAGTTTTCCTGTTTGCTTTATACTAATTATAGTCCGCAAAAATAATTTGTCAATATTTATTGTGAAATTTTCGTGTTGAATATTTGTGTGCTTTGTATTATGCTGATTTTGTTTAAATAAAGGGATTTTATTATGATGAAAAGTATCTTGTTGTCTTTGGTGCTGATTATGCCGATGGTTGTTGAAGCGGCACCGAAAAAGAAAAAAGAAGAACCAATTGTTCATTTGACAGACGAACAGATTTACGAGAATTTGAAAAAATTTGCATTGATATTTGAAACAGCACGCGCGAACTTTGTCGATGAAGTTGATGAAAAAAAGATGTTAGAAGCGGCAATGAATGGTATGTTGGCGGAACTTGATCCACATTCTTCATATTTGTCAGCCGAAGATTTCAAGGAATTTAGCGAAAAATCACATGGCGAATTTGGGGGGCTGGGGATTCAAATTACCAGTGATAAGGGCGCAGTGCGTGTGATTTCGCCAATTGATGATACGCCTGCGGACAAGGCTGGGATTAAGGCAGGGGATTATATCACCCATATTGATGATGAACAGGTATTTGATTTGACGCTTAATCAGGCGGTGAAAAAAATGAAAGGACGCCCAGGAACCAAGGTTAAGTTGACGGTTGTTTCTGATGATGGCGAACCAAAAGTGTTAACGCTTAAACGCGATATTATAAAAGTAAAATCAATCAAGTTTGATGATAAAATCTTGGCTGGCGCAGACCCCGAAGATAAAGATACCCCCAGGGTTGGATATGTCAGAATTTCTGATTTCGGGGCAACAACCGCGCGTGATTTAAAAGATGCGTTGGAAAAATTGGAAAAGAAAAAAGTTGTTGGTTATGTCGTTGATGTGCGTAATAACCCAGGTGGATATTTAACTGCGGCGATTGATGTGTCTGATGCGTTCTTGAATGATGGCGAAATTGTTTCAACGCGTGGCAAAGAAAAGTCTGATATTGACAGGGTCTTTGCAAAACCAGGTGATTTGGTAAATGGAAAACCTGTTGTTGTCTTGATTAATCATGGGTCGGCATCGGCGTCTGAAATTGTCGCAGGCGCACTGCAGGACAATGGACGTGGTCTGGTTATGGGGTCGCAATCGTTTGGTAAGGGTAGCGTGCAGCAACAAAAACCGTTAGGTGATGGTACTGCAATACATATCACAATCGCGCGTTATTATACACCATCTGGAAATTCAATACAAAACGAAGGAATTACACCAGATATAGAAGTTTTACATTCCAAAGTCGAAGTCTTGGAAAAGAAAGAAAGTATGTATTCCGAGGCGTCGTTTAAAAATTCGTTGAAAAACGATAAGTCGAAAAAGAAAAAAGATAAAAAATCAGATGACAAGGATGAAGAGGAAGATGAAGAAACTCCGTTCTTGGAATTGACAGACGAAGAAAAAGATGAACGTGATTATCAGCTGCAGCGTGCAATGGAAATGGTAATCGCAATGGAAAAATTGCAGTCGCGTGGGGTTGTGAAACCAGCCGAAGCAGTAAAAGAAATGAAGAAATAAAAAACGGGGCAAACGCCCCGTTTTTTATTTTATTGATGCTGATTTTGTGTTGATTTCATAAATGTTTTGATTTCTTGTTGTACATCCATGAAAAGTTTTTTTGCATCATTGTAATCTTGCAACAGTTTTTGTGCCGTATTGTGCTTTTCGGTAATCGCATTTATGTTTTGTTTCTTTTGTTGTACATCAGCGTTTACTTGTGTTGCCTGCGACAGCAATTTTGTTACTTTTTCTTCATCTTGTTCTGTTGCCAACATATTACGCAATTCTTGGGACTTTGTTTTGGCTGCAACTAATTCGTTGTTTGCAACGTTCAACAATTCAACCAATTTATTGACGTATGCAGATAATGCTTTGATGTCTAATAAATTGCTTGTGTCCTGTTGATTCGTGGTAACAGTTTGTTTTGTTTCTGTTTTTTTCGTTGCAACAGGTTGGGGCAAGGAACCATTTTGTTTGTTTTTGGGTTTTCTGCCAGGTTTTGTGTCGCGGTTTTTGTATATGGCTTTGAATTCATCAAGGAAGTTCGCATTAAAAAACAGGCGATTATTTATTTTGCAAAAATATTCTCCAAAGTCCAAACCCGATCTAGCTTTTGAATGTGATTTAAACGTGTCAAGTTGTGCTTTTGTTATCCCCATTCTTTTTGCTAGTTCATTGGTTGTTAAGTATTCAACTTCTTCTCTTTTTTTAGGCATTTCTACTTCTGCTTGTTGTTTAGGAGTACGAACGAAGTTCTGAATTGCGTCAGACCATTTATCCAATTCTTTGACTGCGCTGTCCCAATCTTCGTTTTCGATAAGTTCTGCTTGCAATTTAAGAGAAGAAATCATTGCTTTGTTTGTTTCTTCGTCTTTATAAGAATTTTCTGTGTTCTGGCGCCGTTGTTTTATGGCTTCGCGAAGCTTTGTAATGTCTTGTGCGTTTTCTTTTTTTGCAATCGAAATACATTCGCTTAATGCTTCTATGTCTTCATTTGTCATGTCGTTCAAAACATCATGACGTTCTGTGTTAAAAAGAGAAATAGCCAGCGCATGCATTGCAATTGTGCAACGCAAATGATTGTTCTCTCCTTCCCCAAGTAAAGGTTTAATCTTTTGGGGTTCTTGAATCAGTTCAGTTGCTATTTCTTCATTCATATAATTGTAAGCGAATTTAATCTGGCTTATTAAAATCTGTTCGTTTTCTAGTTGCTTTTCTTTTTTTGATATTGTCATTTGTATTCCCTTTTATTTCAAAATAATTAGGTTTTTTTGTTGGCGATTTTTATCGAGTGCCACGACCAGTTAATTGACCATTTTCGCCCAGAATCCAGTCGCAAAGGTTGTATTTAAGACACTCTTCGGCGGTTAGGAATCTTCCTTCGGTTGTGGTTAATTCTTCGATTTTGTCCTTTGGCAGTTTTGTGTATGTTTCGTATTTTTTGTTTACGATTTTTTTCTTGTTTAAGGAACGTTCCATTAAATGCTCCATCATCTGTTGAGATTCTGCATAAATACTGGAACTGCCAAAGTGTATCATATGTTCGGCATCATGTGCCATAATACGAAAACCTGGGGTGCCTTGAATTGCAAGCAGGCTGCCGCAACTGTATGCGCACGATAGAACTGTTGTGCGGATAATCGCGCCTTTGGCCTTGGCATAGTTTAGCAAAGTGGATATGTCGCGTAGCACGCGTGTTGAACCGCCATTGGAATCAATAAAAATATCGATAATTGGGTTTTCGTCGGTTGTGTTGTATGGTGATACGATTGTTGATTTGCTTTCGTATATTGGCACGACAGGCAGTTCGCGAATCATAGCACTTATATTGCCAATTAATTCGTTCATGGAATTTTGTTCAAAGTCGTCCAGAATATAGATGGAGCCATCGTCCATAATATAGTTTTTAGCTTTATTGTTGCTTATGATTTTTGCCATATTTGTGCCTTTGGTTAATTTCTTCGCGTTTTATATAGCACAAATATATTGTTTGTCAAGTAAAAAAGTACAACAATTTCTTGCCTTAATTTGTTTTTATGGGTATGATTGGGCAGACAAAAATACTTAAAAGGATTATCTTATGGCAGATTTTATTGTTGATGGAAATTGGGCGGCCGCAGATGTCGCGTACAGATGTGTTGATTTTGCTGCAATTTATCCAATTACACCCAGCAGTACTATGGGGGAACTGGCGGATGAATGGTCGTTTCAGCATAAAAAAAATATATGGGGGGCAATCCCACAGATAATTGAAATGCAATCCGAAGCAGGGGCCGCTGGCGCAATGCATGGGGCGTTGCAGATGGGCAGTTTGGCAACAACATTTACTGCATCACAGGGGTTGTTGTTGATGGTGCCAAATATGTATAAAATCGCAGGGGAACAAACACCATTCGTTATGCATGTCGCTGCGCGCGCATTGGCAACGCACGCGTTATCTATATTTGGCGACCACAGCGATGTTATGTCTGTGCGTTCAACAGGGTTTGCAATGTTGTCTTCGCATAATGTGCAACAGGCACACGATATGGCGGCGATTGCGCACGCTGCAACAATTCGTGCCAGGGTACCGTTCTTGCACTTTTTTGATGGTTTTCGTACCAGCCACGAAGAATCGCGATTAATTCGAATCGAAGACGATGTTTTAAAAGAACTAATCCCACAGGATTTGGTTATGCAAAATCGTATGCGTGGAATGAGTCCTGATAACCCAACAATTCGTGGAACTGCACAAAATCCAGACGTATATTTTCAGGGGCGCGAAGCGGCGAATCCGCTGTATGAAAAAACACCAGAAATTGTACAGTCTGTGATGGATAAATTCGCAGAATTAACAGGACGTAAGTATAATCTGGTTGACTATGTTGGCGATGAAAACGCAGAAAATGTTATTGTTGCAATGGGCAGCGCATTGGAAACAATCGAAGAAACTTTGCCTTATTTGCCGCGCGGTTTGGGGGTTGTGAAAATTCATTTGTACAGACCGTTCCCTGTTCAGGCGTTTTTAGATGTATTGCCAAAGTCTGTAAAACGTATCGCAGTGTTGGACAGAACCAAGGAACCAGGCAGTATCGGTGAACCGTTATATCAAGATGTAAAATCAATCGTCCCAGATGGAATTGCGGTCTTTGGTGGGCGTTATGGTTTGGGGTCCAAAGAGTTCAAGCCACGCGATGTCAAGGCTATTTATGAAAATATGATGTTGGGGACATTGTCGCATAACTTTACAGTCGGAATTGATGATGACTTAAATGGGATTTCATTAAAGACGGACCCGATGTTTTCGATTGAAGCCCCTAACTTTAAAACGGCAATATTGTACGGAATCGGCAGTGATGGTACAGTTGGGGCTGTTAAAAATATCGTGAAAATAGTCGGGGAAAATTCTGATTTGTACCCACAGTCTTATGCTGTATACGATTCTAAAAAATCAGGTGGATTGACAGCATCACATATCAGATTTTCAGATGAACCAATCAAAAGTCAGTATTTAATCGAGGTTGCAGATTTTATCAGTGTGTCTAACTTTATGATTGCACAGCGATTCGATGTGTTTCGTGGATTGCGCGCTGGTGGCACTGTTATGATTAATACATCAATGGCGCCAGATGTTGCGTTTGCAAATTTACCAAAGGATGTCCAGGAGCATTTAATCAGAATTCGTGCAAATGTTTATTTCTTGGATGCTAATCGTGCCGCGGCAGAATTGGGGTTGGGAAATCGTATAAATACCTTTATTATGTTGAATTTCTTTAATTTGACCCAGGTTATTGACCCGGCACAGGCCGCACAAAGCGCAAAAGTTGCGATTGAAAAGACGTATAAAAAGAAAGGTATGGATGTCGTTCAGGCGAACTGGGCGGCGGTAGACCGGGCGGCAGATTATCTGCAGCGGTATAATTTATCATCATCAATTTCGAACTTTGCACCAGATTTTGTTCCAGCGATGGTCTTAGATACGCCTGTGGAAATTGCAGGAACATTGGGCGAAATGGCAGCGCAACGTGGTGATGCAATACCTGTATCGCGCTTTCGTGTTGATGGACAGTTTGGGGCAGGGCAATATCCTGTTGGAACATCAAAGTATGAAAAGCGCGCAATTTCAGACAAGGTCGCAACAGTTGATATAGAAAAATGTATTCAGTGTGGTAAGTGTTCTATGTTGTGTCCGCACGCGGTTATTCGTATCAAGGCCTTGACGGCGGAACAAGCACAGTTGGCGCGCGATAAAGGTGTTGTTGTTGTGCCAATGAAAACACCAGAGTTGGGCGCAAATATGTATTTCACAATAAATATTTCGCCAGCAGATTGTACAGGCTGTGCGGTGTGCGTAAAGAATTGTCCAGTTGGTGCGCTGTCGATGGTGCCAGCGCGCGATGTTATGGCAGAACAACAGGCGCAATTTAATGCCGCAGAAACATTGCCAAATATTGAACGTGAAAAATTGAACTTGAATATTCCAAAACACGTTGAATTATTGCCGCATTATTTTGAATTCCCAGGGGCGTGCGCAGGCTGTGGTGAAACACCGTATGTAAAGTTGATGGCGCATTTGTTTGGCGACAGGATGGTTGTTGCGAATGCAACTGGCTGTTCGTCTATATATGGTGCGAATTTACCGACAACACCATGGACCAAGGACGATAAAGGACGTGGACCAGCCTGGTCAAATTCTTTGTTCGAAGATAATGCAGAGTATGGTTTGGGTATGCGTTTGGCGTTGAATCAAAAGCGCGATAACTTAAAAGCATTGTTGTTTGAGTTGGGAATTGAAAATGTCGAAGATTTGTTTGATGAAACCAATACGGAAAAACAGCGTGAAATAGAAAAAGATTTGCGCGCGCAGTTGGCGAAAATAGACGGACCACGCGCCAGATTGGCAGAAACGCTGGTCGGGGAAATTGTAGACAAGGCTGTTTGGATTGTTGGTGGCGATGGTTGGGCATACGACATCGGATATGGTGGGGTTGACCATATCTTGCATAGTGGCGAAAATGTCAATATCTTGGTCTTGGATACCGAAGGGTATTCAAATACCGGTGGACAACAGTCAAAATCTACGCCGTTTGGTGCCAGTATGAAATTTGCAATCGGCGGTAAAGAACACGCTAAGAAAGATTTGGGTATGATTGCAATGATGTCTGGGGCATATGTAGCACAAATTGCGTTGGGGGCAAATCAAGCACAGGCGATTCGCGCGTTTAGGGAAGCCGCCGAATTTGATGGGCCGTCAATTATTTTGGCGTATGCGCCATGTATTGCCCATGGGTTTGCATTGCAAAATGGTGTTGAACATCAAATGCAAATGGTGAAAACGGGTGCGTGGCCACTGTTCCGATTCAACCCAGGATTGATTGCAAATGGGCAAAATCCACTGACAATGGATTCGAATGTTGATGAAAATGCATCGCTGGAAGAATTCTTGAAAACAGAAAGTCGTTTTGCGGCGGCGCGTTCGGTCAATCCGCAGTTTAATAAATTGGTTGATTTAGCCAAGGCGAATAATGCCTATAAGGGTGAATTGAAAAAGCATATTGCACAATTCGTTATGCAAAGCAAACCAATTGTCAAAGAAAATGGAGAAGGCTAAGATGCGGTTGAAAAGATTTAATTTGTCTGTGGTGTTGGGGCTGTGTGCGCTGGTTGTTTCGGCGTGCACGTTCCAGACAAAACACAGGGGCTATGTTTTCCCAATGAATTTAGAACAAAAGATAGAAAATATAACGACTACATCGGAATTAATCCAAGAAATTGGCGCGCCACAGGTAAAAACAATTTATGGCGATGATGTCTGGGTTTATTATGGCGCAGATGAAAATTTTCGTGGACCATTGGCGCAAACATATACAAATGAAAAAGTCTTGCTGGTTTGGGTAAAGAATGGACGTATCTTGAAAAAGCAGATTTTAACCGATTCGGATTTGCCTGATGTGAAAATTGCACAGGGCGAAACGGAAATCCCAGCCGCGATTGAATTAAATGCAATCGAAGAATTGTTTAATAATATTGGCCGGTTCAGTCCAGCAGGATTGGGACAATAAAAAATATCTTGCCTGATGTTGCTAAAAAAGGTAGAATATAAATTATGAGAATGAGATTTTTATTTTTATCGTTGATTTCAATGTTTTTTTGTTCGGCTGTGCGCGCGGAATTCGTTTCGTGTGGTCCGGGGTATATCTTGGTCGAATCGCGTAAAAAAATAGACGGCATACCAACGGCAGAATGTCAGAGGTT
Source organism: uncultured Alphaproteobacteria bacterium (assembly GCA_937900435.1). Classification (GTDB taxonomy): domain Bacteria; phylum Pseudomonadota; class Alphaproteobacteria; order Rs-D84; family Rs-D84; genus Enterousia. The sequence goes on along the minus strand of CALCEG010000032.1, from coordinate 6,043 downwards.
ATGGTGTCGTGATTTGGAAAACGGCAAAGAAATGGGTAGCGGCGATCGGGCAAACAGTGGTTATCAAATGACATCCGCACCACAGGAATTGTGTGATGTGAAAAATAATTGTGTGATGTGCTGGGGGGAACGCAAGTGGTGCAGTGGTGATGCGCGTGGCGAATGGAATCCTGGGTATGGTGCATACACGCGTGGTGGCGATAATGCAACGTACGAATCGTATCAAAAGGGGTCTTGTTTTGCGTGGCGTTTGGAAAAACCAGATTGTGCTGACGGAAAAACCGCGATACTGGAAAATGGCAAGTGGGTTTGCGCGGTGTCGTCTGGTTCGGGTGAGGTTGGACGTGCGTCTGGCGTTCGCAGAACTGGTACTTTGCGTGGTATGCGCAGATAAAAAATTGTCCCAGATAGATTTCTGGGATTTTTTTTTGTCATTTATTTGTTTTTCGCTTTTTTTGTGGTATAATGTGTCTTGTTAGAGAGAATGGCAACCGTAAAAAGGTAGATTTATGCCAAGTAAAAAATTAGATTTTAAAGCAGGTCAATATGTTGTTTATCCTACCCAGGGGGTGGGAAAACTGCTGCGTGTCGAAGAACAAACAATCGCAGGACAAAAAATTAAAATGTTGGTTATTGATTTCGAAAGAAATCATATGACGTTGCGTGTCCCGTTGGAACGTGCCGAAATTTCAGGCTTGCGTCCATTGACATCAATGAAAAAAATGGACGAGGCAATCGCATCCGCCAAGGGCAAGGCTGGCGTAAAGCGTATGATTTGGGCGCGTCGTGCCGCACAGTACGAAGATAATATTAATTCGGGTGATCCAATGAAATTGGCCGAAGTGGTTCGTGACTTACAACGTCGCAGTGCTAGTGATACAATGACTTTTTCTGCGCGTCAGTTGTATTTGCGCGCATTGGAGCGTATGGCCCAAGAATTTGCAGTTTTGCATAAAATTGATTTAGATTCTGCATCCGATAAAATCGAAGATATTTTGGGTGTGCCAAAAGAAATCGATTTGAATGCTGTTGAATCTGACGAAGAAGAGTTAGACGAAGATTAAAGAGCTTTCTTTCTGTGCCCCCCCCTCGATTTTTCGGGGGATTTTTTTGTTGCATAAATTTTGTGTTTTATGTAGACTGCATTCCCCAAAAGGAGTTAATTTTATGGAAAAATATACAGTTGTAAAAGTGGTAAATCATGAAGTTGGTACGTTTCAAAAAGTGCATGTAAAAGATAAAAAAGGTGCAACCAAAGATTTTTATTTTGATACAATTCCAGAATTAAAATCAGGAATAACACTTAAGGTATATAAAAATCTGAAAGATTCAATTTCTGCATACTCGTGCAAAGTAAATGGTAAACAGTTTGTTAGATTGCCAATATTGCCATGTACAGAAAAGGCTTTTTCGCGTTTTTATGATGTTTTTAAGTCGGCTGATGCGTGTGCGTTGGATGCAGATATTTGTTCGGCACTGAAAGTACGCGGTGTAAAGCCAACAATGAACAAAGCAAATAATTTGCGCTTGTTTATATCAGAAATGAAAAAAGTAAGATAGTTTAATCGTTCCCTGAATTTTCGGGGATTTTTTTTATTATATTGTTGCCGATAAAAAAAGGGGCATAACGGTTGTGTATATTTATAAAGTAAATGGAAAAAGAATTGTTATATACAAAAAATATAGGATTATGTTCAATTTTTTGATTGTTTTTTTTAGCATATGTGCTATTTTATTTATTGAATTGTATAGAGTGAATGCAGAAATACATATTATATAAATAACGCTGTAAACTGTGTTTTTTACGGGATAAGGGGAATTGTGATGAGAAAGATACTTTTTGGGGTATTTTTTTTAGCGGTGACGATTCGTTATGCAGACGCATCGATTATATCGCGTGGTTTTTTGGATGAGGCACTGGAAAGCTATGCCACAACGACTGCATTGGATTTAAAGGCAGATAAGGCAGATTTAACCGCATTATCGGACAAAATTGGGAACGCCTGGCCTTATATGTTTGATATGGCACCGGGGCTTCATTCTTTATCATTGGGCTTATATCCTCCGGAAATGAACTTAGAAAACACCTCTGATTTGGTAAGGTTTTTATTTGGTGGGCAAATGGAATCTGGAATAAGCGGGATTGGGGTATTAAATGCCCTGGGGCAAAGCGTGGTTGATACTGGGGCATATGATGTAAAAACAGGTCAAATAGACGATGGGTTCAGAAGCTTAAAGCAATTGACAGATGGTTGGACAGATTCGCAAAGAAAGACCTATCTTGGTGTCAGAGGGCTTAACGATGCAATCGGCACGTTGCCAGAGGGCATAACGGTTCAAGGTATGTACGAGGGTTGGATGAGTCCTAGTGGAATTCATACGCAAGGTTTATCACAAGTAGAACTGGATTCTTTTTTTGTCTATAACCCAAGAACGGATTCTGCTCAAAATGTGGAAGGGCTCAAAGGTGGTCTTCTGCACATATTAAATACTATGATGAGTTACGGTGATTATTCTCCTACTGTTGATGAATGGGTGTTAGCACCATTTTGGAAATTAACTCAATCGGCATATAAAATCGATGAACTTTCCACCAAAATCGGAACATTACCCAGTGGGGCTATGCCATTAGCCCCTATTTGGTCGGATTCGCTTTTTCAATATATGTATCAGGACTTTGGTATTGAACCAAACTATCCAACAAGTTTAGCAGGATTAATGGAACTATTGTTTGGTAAAAATGGTACTCCTGGAATCTTTCCACTAATATATCGTGGTGTATCGGTCGATACAGATGGCAATGGCTCTATGGATACCAGTATTGGTATATCAGCAAACTACTACCTAGCCACTTCAGCAAACGACATCGCGAATGCGGCAAGCGCAGCAGCACAAACAGCACAAACAACGGCAAACACTGCAAAAAGCACTGCAGACAGCGCTATCGAAAAAATCGGAGAATTGCCAAGTGAATATGCGACTGTTGGCGCGGCGTTGAGTGCCATGGATGCAAAAATTGATGCACATGAATTACCTGCGGATTCTGATGATGGACAATATGTTTTGTCTGCCAAGAAGGTTGGCGATACGATTACTTACACTTGGGTTAAGATGGATTTAACCGATGCTGAGAAATAGAATCTTTATCGCAAAAAATCCCCCGATATATTTGGGGGATTTTTTGTTGCATATTGATTGTTTATGCTGTAAATATTATTGTTGATAATAAAAGGTGGCCCTAAATGGAAAGATATAAGGTAGAATTTGTTTTTGATAATAAGTCCTTGTTCGCGCAATATGTTAAGGCTAAAAACAAACGGGGGGCCGAGAAAATGTTTTGTTTGCGTTCAACTTTGCCCGTAAAAAAGGGAATGTTTATTAATATGTATGAAAAAAAAGGGATTGTAAAGACTACTCTTGCGTATTCGTATAAAATAAATGGTAAACGTATTGTTGATTTGTTGAGGTGTGGTTCTGTAAATCAATTCTATGATGGGGTTGGTTTTTTTGATTCCTGCAGGTTAAATCGTGATATTTGTCAGGCTTTAAGGGCGCAAGGAATAAAACCAACATTAAATAGAAAAAATAATTTGCGATTGTTTTTTCGTGCATTGGAAAGATAAAAGAAATCTGAATAAGTAGCCTTGCAAGAGGTTGTGTTGCGTGTTATTATGTTTTGAAAGAAGATAAGGATTTAAATTATGAAAAATGAATTGTTGCAAGAATTAGAAGCGCGTGGTTTTATCAATCAGTCGTCAAATATGGACGGTATAAATGATGCATTGAATGCTGGGAAAATAACCGCATATTGGGGAACAGATCCAACCGGCGATTCGTTGCACGTTGGACATTTGGCATCATTGATGTTGATGCGTTGGTTTCAAAAGTATGGTCATCGTCCAATTACTTTGGTCGGTGGCGCAACAGGGCGTATTGGTGATCCGTCTGGGCGTGATAAGGGACGTCCAATGTTGACAGATGAACAAATTGAAAAAAATTGCTCAGGTTTGCGTAAGTCTATTTCAAAATTTATTAGTTTTGATGATAATCAGGCAATTATGGTTGATAACTATGATTGGATGAAAAATTATGGGCATTTGGATTTCTTGCGTGATTTTGGTATGGATTTTACAGTGCCACGAATGTTGTCTATGGATTCTGTAAAGCGCAGATTGGATAATGGAATGACGTTCTTGGAATTTAATTATATGACTTTCCAGGCGGTTGATTTCTTGGAACTGTATAAAAAACATAATTGTATTTTGCAGTTCTGTGGCGCAGACCAGTGGGGAAACTCTATTATGGGTATAGAATTGGTGCGTAAAAAGTTGGGCAAGGAAGTTTTTGTTTTGTCAACTGCGCTGATTACAGATGCGAACGGTAATAAAATCGGAAAGTCTGCAGGAAATGCAGTTTGGGTAAATGAAGAAAAGACCAGCCCGTATGAATATTATCAGTATTTCCGTAATATTTCTGATGATTTAGTGGAAAAGTTCTTGAAAATATTTACAGAAATTCCACTTGATGAAATTGCACAACTGTCTGCATTGCAAGGGGCGGATATAAATCAAGCGAAAAAACGTTTGGCGTTTGCTGCAACAGAAATTGCGCATGGACGCGATGCTGCAGTCGCTGCAGAACAGGCTGCAAATGCATTGTTTGCAGGTGGCGCAGATATGTCAAATGTGCCAAGTGTGGATATAGAAATGTCTGCAGATATGCCAATATTGGATTTCTTGGTTGCAACGGGGTTGTTCCCGTCAAAGTCAGAAGCGCGCCGTATGATAGAGCAGGGCGGTATTCAAATCGATGGTAATAAAATAGCCGATATAAAATTTGTTGTGCCTGTCGCAGATGAATTTATGGTGCAGAAAGGTAAAAAAACGTTCTTGAAAGTGATTAAAAAATAATGAAGAAATTCGCAGTCGTTTGTTCTTTGTTGTTTTTGTCTGTTGGAAACGGGCTCGTAGCCAGTGAATTGTCACAAATTAATGCGCAAATAAAACAAACAGAACAACAAAATAAAAAACTGGAACAACAGGTCGAAAATTCTGAACGTAATATCGCAAAAACTAAAAAAGACTTGGTCAAAGCAGCGGACAAGGTCAGCGAACTGGAAGACTTGCGCGCAGAAATGGCAAAAAAAATCGCTGATTTAGACGCACAACGTGAAAAAATAGAAACAGAAATGAAAAAAAATCGTGGGCGAATCGCTGATTCAACTGCTGGGGTTCTGTTTGTGGCGTCTAATCCAAATTTTGATACCGATAATATGCGTGATTTTGTGTTGATGTCTGCGTTGTTGACGGGGGTGGCAGACAGGCTGGACGCGGAAATAGAAAATGCCGCTGCGCAGATAAAAGATATTGAAAAAATTCGTGATGCGCGTGCCACAGAAAAAGAAAAATTGGACAGAACCGCAAAAAAATATGCGCGTGAAAAGTCTGATTTAGATAAATTGTTGCGACAACGTAATGCGCAAAACGAAAAACTGAAGGATGAACAGTCAAAACTGCAAAAAAAATTGCGCGAATTATCTGCGCGTGCAAAAACAATATCAGAATTATCAGCAGGAGTGGGAAGTTCAGAAATGTCATCGGATGCTAAGTTTTCAAGACGTAAGTTAAATTTGCCTGTTCGTGGGCGGATTGTTGTAAAGTTTGGCGAAAAAACCGCACTGGGGTTAAAGTCTGATGGGTGGCGTGTGCGTACGCGTGGTGATGCGTTGGTTATGGCACCAGCAGACGGGATTGTAAAGTTTGCTGATACTTTTCGTGGATTTGGTCGCGTTGTAATTATGTCGCATAAAAACGGTTATAATACAGTGATGACCAATCTGGGGGAAATAAATGTCGCGTTAGAGCAAGAAGTTCTGGCTGGCGAACCAATCGGACGAATGAATCCTGATAAATCAGAGATGTATCTGGAAGTGCGTCGCGGAAACAAGGCCGTAGACCCAGCCAGATTGTTTAAAGAAAACTGATTGCTTTTTTAATTATTATAAACGCATCTGAAACCATATTCGCGCATTGTTGCACCTTCT
>CALCEG010000031.1 GCA_937900435.1 uncultured Alphaproteobacteria bacterium | reverse complement strand
TGCGCGTGCATTTTTGTCGCGCAGTGTGCGCACTTGTTCCGACAGGATTGCCACTTCTAAATCAGTTTGTTTGCCGGCGTGAATTGCAGTACCGCGCAATCGGGCAGCTGCTTCTTCTAATGAAGTTAATTCTTGAAAAATTTGTTGCTTAATATCTGCCATATTTTCAGTTTAAGATATTTTTTATATGCGTTCAAGATTAAAATGTGGTATAATGCCCTGTGTATTATTGCAGGGGTTAATATATGAAAACAAAAATAATCTATATTTCGGGTAACGAAGTCTTTGATATGGCAGAAATTCGCGCGGCATTCGAAGAAGTTCGCTGTGCGTTGGGGTTGGATGACGATACGGTTCTGTTTGGTGTACCAGTTGATAAAGACAATGCAATCGAAACAGGTGTTGAAACTGCGACGTCAATTTTGAATGTAAACGCGGAATCAGACGAATCGCAAGATATTATAAATGTTGTCGAAGAACCGATTGTAAATACAGAATTTATAATCGATGAAACCACAACGGAAACTATATCAGAAAGCGAAATTACAGACGTATCCCCAGAAATCATAGACAACGAACAAAATGCCCCCGATGATACTGTTATACCTATCCTGTCTGTGTTATCTGTAAAAGAAGACGCAGAAGATACACAAGAAGACCATCCTGTCAATGAATACGAAAATTCAGAAATTGTTGAAAATGCCGCTTTGGACAATGAAGAAATTGACCAAGAACCAACTGTTTCCGGTATCAACATTGATTCCGATGTTGTTATGCCTGCATCCAACACAGATGTATCACCAACGACTGTGTCTATCGCAGATATGATTAATGACGATGCGCCAGAAAAGCCAGTTGAAAAAACATTGGAACATTTATTGGAAAGTATGACACCACTGCGTGAAGATATTGCGCCAGATTTTATCGACCAAGATACAATTGCCAAGGACGATTCTTTCGATGTGATTGATGGTTCTGATACAGACGCGACATTGGCGCAACTGGCCTCAGAATTTGTACAAACAGAAGATATTATTGAAACGCCACAAAAAAATGAGTCTCATGGGAAAATAGGAAAACTTAAAAATATTTTACCATTTAAAAAAGCAAAACGTGATGACGGTGGACTGATGGGCGATTTGTTCGGATGGGCTGGTATTGCTGCAAACGATGACGATTTTTCTATTCCTGGATTCTTTACGAAAAAACAAGGCGCGTAAAGCACAAAAATGAACACTGACACGATTATACGACTGCTAGAAAACTCGGGGTTCCACGAATTGCGTGTGGACGGCACGCAAATACTCCTAGAAGATCCATCGTGCGTATTGCGCAGTTTTCAGACTTTTGCTGAATTTGCTTGGGTTGCGATAACTGTTGCAACTGGATTGATGTTGACGGGTTGGGCTATATCGATGATACGCGGTGGGAAAAATGATATTTTTAATAATCTTAAAAATCTTATCTTGGTACTTGGTGGAATATCTGCGGTTGGTGCAATTGTAAATTTTATATATGGGCGCGATATATTCGCAATCGGGTGCAAAACAGTCAGTATTCCAATCGAAGAAGTTAATAAAATGTTGGATGCACGAAAACAAAAGTTGGGCAAAGACAGCACTGATTTGTACGAACAGCTGGATATATACGATACAGGCCCTACAGAGGTTGCAACGGTTCAAAACGATACAGAAACAGAAGAAGTCAAACTGGGGGATGTTTTAACAGAACTTGAAAAGTACGATACGCCGCAAACACCGCAACAGCCCACCGAACAACAATCATTTTAATGATGAGTTTCGCAGCCAAGGTGAAGCGCGCAACGAATGGACTATGCCATTTGCTGTTACCAAAAAGTGGTCGACCAGCGTAATTCCAAATGAATTTAAACGTTCTTCGATTAGGGTAGTTAAATCCGCATCTGCGTGGGAAAATTCGTTATCAGAAATCGGGTGGTTGTGAACCAATATGACACTTATTGCATTCAACTGCAGTGCTTTGCGTGAAATTTCGCGTGGATAAACGGCGGTTTCATTAATTGTGCCACGACTATGTGTTTCGTCAAACAATAATCGATGGTCGTTCCCAAGGTATAAAATATGAAATTCTTCTGTAGTTTTGCCTGTAACTAAACTGCGACAATAATCCCTGACGAACTTATCATCAGCAAGATATCTACCAGACATCGCACGTTCTGTATAAGATACAGATATTAATTCGTATGCCAACCGTATTATCGCGGCAGTGTTATGTCCAATCCCAGGAACAGATATTAAGTCTTCGTATGAGGCGCGCAAAACAAAATACACGCCCCCAAACTTTTCGACTAACTTACGCGCCAGCGGACGCACATCACGCCGCGGTATCGCGTATGTTAATAATAATTCCAGCAATTCATAGCCAGACAACTTACCGTTCAGTAATTTTTCTTTTAATCGGGAACGATGCCCGGAACAAAATGACAAATCGGTTGTCGGCATAATCAGACTAGACCATTTTTTCTGTGAAAATTATTGCGCCGTCTTCGGTAATTCCGATTGTGTGTTCCCACTGTGCGGACAGTCCCCCGTCGACAGTACGCGCAGTCCATCCATCGGCATCTATTTTGCATTCTGGGGAACCTGTGTTTATCATTGGTTCGATTGTGAAAACCAAACCAGGAACCATTTTAACCTTGTCCCACGCCTTGTCATAGAAATGATATATCTGTGGGTCATCGTGCATAACTTTGCCAATACCATGGCCGACAAAGTCACGCGATATTGAAAATCCATGTGGCGAAACAACGCTTTCTATGGTTTTTCCAATTTCGGACAGTGGAACACCAGGGGCGCAAACAGAAATTGCTGCGTTTAATGCGTCTTGACATACTTGAACCAGTTTTTGTGCCTGGGGCGATACTTTGCCAATCATAAACATACGCGATGCATCGCCATGAAAACCTTTGTATTCTGCGGTTAAATCAATGTTTACGATATCGCCATCTTTTAAAATACAGTCATCGCTGGGAATCCCATGGACGATAACATCATTTACAGACGTGCAAATATGTTTAGGATACCCCTGATATCCCAAATCAGACGAGCGCGCACCGTTTTCTTTCAAGAATTGCGCGACCATTCTGTCGATTTCGCCAGTTGATATCCCAGCCTTGATATATGGACTGATATAATCAAAACAGCGCGCAACAACATCCCCTGCGGCACGCAGACGCTTAAAATCTTTTGGGGCATATACAGATGATAACATTTTAGTTCCTTCTTTTTATCGCAAGTTTGGCCGCGCGTGCAGACAGTTTTAATGCGAAATCGCGCAACAAAACCTCGGCGGGCATACCAGTTATACGCAACTGGCGTTCTAATTCATTTAATCGCACCAGAACTGCTACAATTTCAGACTCTGGCCATATTTTTATCGCGATATTAAATTTATCACGAACCTTCCAGAATAAATTGGGTAATTGACCATTTACAACTGCGTTTTGCAATTTTTTGAAATGAGTGTCCAGCATACGAATCAGCATATTTGGTTCTTTATTATCGTACAACAGCCTGTCCAGTGCCATCATGGTTTGTGAAACGTTCCCAGCCGTCAACGAATACATAAAGTCATCAATATCTGCTGCGCCTGTGTCGGGCAAACACTTTTCAACATCGGACAATTCGACAATACGTTTATCGTTTACATACAGTGCAATCTTGGTTAAAAAACTGCGTGTAATACCCCTGTCGCCCCCCAAGTGTGCGGTCATATACGCCATTGCGTCAGGGGTTATTTGCATAATCCCAGCAGATGCTGACAGTTCGTTGCGTATTAATGTCGCCAAAGTGCGCGCATCGTCCGTATAACACGCCAAGGTCGCCATATCTGTTGCGCCTTCAAATAACGTGCGTAAACCGCCACCTGCGCGTAAATCGCCACCTGAAACAATTACGGTTGCGCACAGTCCAGGATGATTAACCAAATCTGCAATATGTTTTGCATCCGAATCGCCTGCGCCTGATATCAAAACCATTTTGCGACCGCCGAACATTGATGGGCTGCACGCTTCGGCAAACAGTGCGTCTGATTTTTCGTTTAAATCGCTTGAATCCAGTGCAAACAAGTTATCTTTTTCGATGCCCAGTTTTTCAATCGCCAAATCACAATATTCATCAACCTGACCAATGTCGGGGCCGTAAATTAATACGGCGCGAATTTTATCAATACCAGATTTAAAATCAGTATCTTTCCATTTCATTATTTATTATCCGATGTACTGGTTGAATTTTTATGTGTTTCAATAATAGCGCGTGCGCCGATTTTTTCTGCCAGAACTTGAATCGTGTTTTGGATTGCGTTGTTATAAGATGCGTTTGACGCAACTAAATAGCGAACAAATGTATACGATTCGGACGATGTTTCTGTCCCAGATGCAATAACCTTGCCCTGGCGTAACAGCTGATATTTTGCGGTTAACGAAACTTCTTGCCAGGTGGCATCACCAGTTTGTTCGCGCGCCTTGTAGTTATTATTAGGTGCAGACAATTCGATACGCAACGAATATTCGGAATCTGCCGTATGTTGTCCGCCAAACTTTGCCCACAATGCGTTACGCAAATCAATACCGTTAATACCACTGATTGGGTAAACATATATGTCAGTGTCTTGTCCCGAAAACATCGGTTGAAAACCACATCCTGAAATACAAAACGCAATTAATAATAATAAAATTTTTTTCATAACAATATTAGATTTCCTGTTGCAATTTATTTCTATATTACCTAGACTTTTTATAAATCGCAAGAGGGAATGATGAATATTTTTATCATGTTTTTAGTTGCACTGCTGATGACGGGGTATTATTTGTTGGACAGCCCCAGCAGCAAGATTGTCAATCAATCAACAGAATATGCGATTTCTAAATCAGATTTGCGTACAGTTGCCCAGTGTATTGTCGCCGCACATAACGCACAAATTAACGGTATGGAATTCCAAGACGAATGTGTACAACAAAACCAAGTGGCCAGTAATTTTATTTGTCTGGACTCTCGGTTAAAAAAAACAAGTTGCGAAATTGTCAGAAATAAAAAACCAGCGTTTAGTTATCTAATAACTGCCAGCGAACCAATAAAACAAGACAACTATAATAATATGATGGATGTTTTAGAAACCTATTATCCTGATGCTGGGACGTTTGGGGTCTTTCACGAAAATATGATTATGTCAGGCGGAACTGCGTTGCGGCGCAATGTGCCAAAAGAAATCATAACGGAAATGAATTTACAAGATGGACAACTGGTATATCTGACGCAATACGAAATCCCCGAAACGGCAACAGAATATAACAGCGTACAAATAACCGATATAGATTGTCCTGTTGGCACAACAAAAATATACAGATTTGGACGGTGGCAATGTATCAATTATAATGCCAAGACAGACTGTGGGGGCGATATGATTTGGGATTCTGATTTGTACGAATGTGTGCCTGACGAATCCAGAAAGCCACTATGTGCAGACAATCAAACTGCGGTCTTGGTGGACAGTGTTTGGGAATGTATAAACCCGTTTCCTGAAAAACAGTGTCCTGATAAAATGGTTGCACGATTGAATTATAATACGCTGGAATGGGAATGTGTTACAAACCCAACAGACATCAGTGATATGAAAAAATGCGAAAACATTACTGCTGCGACGATGGGCGGTGCGCTGGGGACGACATTACGCGTACCACAAACATCGTGTACAGATTGTGAAAAGATGATTACAAATATGGACACCTGCGAAGCGACCTGTGTTCCTGACCCTGAAAAATTGAATGATGCCAGTTGTTATCCCGGTAATGTTGCCGATTGCAGTGGTTCAACGCGTGCGTTCTATTTTGGGTTTCCAGATCGCACATACATCAACAAAGTTCAAGACATAATAGATATTCCTGTATTATTGGATAAAAGCCATTCGCAGAATCGCAAGTTTAACTGTATGGATTGTGGTGAACGCGGCATAAACCAAGAAAAATCTAGGATTCCATACGTTGTAATTTGCAATTAATCTTCCCTGCTATACTCACGCTTGCGCGAAGCAACAATCCAGTTTGTTTTACAAGATGTATTACCAAAGGGGTAATTTATTGAATTTTTTGCAATTCGGCTATCTTGGATGCGATTTTTTTAGATTTTTCGTGCAAACGCATATATTCATCATTATATACTTCAAAATCTGATGCGGCTTCAGGAAATCTGGCGTCACCCATACTAACCACGCAGTTGTCCAATTTTTTTGAATAGAATTCCATCCTGTCCAGAATTTCTGCTTGCTCGAACCGTAAACTATCTAAATATTTACTTTTTGCAGCCTTGCCCTTGTTTATGATATCCGTCAAAACATCAATGCGTGCCTCGTATTTGCTACGTTGTTCTTCGGCTTCACGAACTTCGTCACGGTCATGACGGTTGTTTTGTATAAAAGATTCCAAAGAGGCTAAATATCCCAGCAATTGTGTACGTTCTTCGGTCGCACGAATTGCTGCATCGATTGATGCGGACAAATCGGAAACAGTCTGTGCTGCGTGTTTTATAACAACTTGTTTTTTGTTGTTTTCCATTTTTTTTGCCTCCTTTTATGCGTTCACATATATATAATATAATACGATGTTTTCTTTTGTCAACGGGTGCGATAAAAAAGATGGGGCTATGCCCCACCTTTTGACGTCATACAGATTATTCTGCACGCGTAAATGCGCCATTGTTCAGCATATCGCGAACCGCAAAGTGTTTTACTTTTTTTGCAGATGTTGATGGCAATTCTTCTTCGGTAATTGCGAAATGGCGAACCCATTTATATTGCGCAATCGCCAAATTAGATTTTTTTAGCAACAATGCAACGCGTGCAACGGTTGTTCCTGGTTTTACTTGAAATACTGCGAACGGAACGGTTTTGTCTTTGATTACATATTCAAACACCGCCGCGTTTAAGATTTCATCGTTTTGCATATACAGGTCTTCCAGTTCATCTGGATAGACGTTTTTGCCACTGTCCAAAACAATAACTTGTTTTTGACGACCTTTGACCTGCAGGCGACCATATTTATCCAGGCAACCAATATCGCCCGTCTTGAACCAACCATTTTCAAATGCTTCTGCATTGGCGATATCGTTTTCAAGGTAACCTGGCATAACCATATTACCACGAACCCAAATTTCACCTACGCCTTTTTTATCAGGGTTATGAATTTGTATTTCGTTGCCCAGCAATGGACCGGCGTAATACATTGAACCATTTGCCCTGCGAAACGCAAAGTTAAAGTTTGCAGGTCCCGTTGTTTCTGTCAGACCATAACAATCACCAACCACAAAGCCCATACTCTCATAGAACTTGCGAATTGATGGTTTCAAGGTTGCGCCTGCAGACACTAAAACCTTGGTGTTCCCGCCAAAGGCATCGTGAACAGGTTTTGTAACTTTTTTTACCAATCCGCCCAGTCCAATCGCGCGCAAGAAACCGCGCATTGCGACGATTGTACGCATCAGTGTCCAAGACAACATCAATTTTTCCTGTTGGCGTGGATAAATTTTTCATTCTCTGCTCGTTATTCATCTTATAT
>CALCEG010000030.1 GCA_937900435.1 uncultured Alphaproteobacteria bacterium | reverse complement strand
GTTTGTGGCACAGTATTTGATAGAAAGAAAATAATAGGGTATTAGTTCAGTTGGTTAGAACGCTACATTTGGGATGTAGAGGTCGTCGGTTCGAGTCCAATCACATCCACCAAAATTAAAAAGACCGTCATAATGACGGTCTTTTTTTTGGGGTTATCTTAATCCTTTGGCGCGACAGCAACCAGATGCCGCAGCCTTCCAGTCGGAATATTGTTTTGCAGGTTCGCGCAAATCACGCCAAGCTTGCCAGCCGTTGCAACGCTTTTTATTGCCAACACCTGTGCAATTCGCATAGCGGCGCAATGTACACGTTTGGTTTGATACCTTGCCAGTGTCGGTGGTGCATTTTACAATGATGTTTTGGTTCTTGGCATCGTCTTGACCGATTTGTTTTGATGATAATACTTGATACGCATTGGCAGAAAATAGTGTGCAAGAAGTTATTAATAATGCAGATAATATCTTTTTCATAATTGCGCTTCCTTTGTTCCTGTATCTTTATTATTAAATATTTGCACAAAAAAAACAATAAGATTAAATTGCTGATAAACTTATTGGCGCGTTAATGGTTGTGTGGTCTGGGTGTGGCAACCGTTTTCGCGCTTTAGTTTAAGGCGATTCATCCAACCTTTTAAGTAAATATGATTGTTTCCACGTTTTGATACATCAATATAAAATTGCTTTTGACTGTCGATAAAGTCGTTGTGTAAGTCGCCCTTGTAGTTTTGCGCGGCAGAAATAACTTCGGTATCGATTTTGTCGCGTTCTGGGATGCCCAGAAAACGGCAAAAACGGCGTATCCCTGTAACTGGCCCTGCCCCCCAGCCCAGCATAAATACATCACCGCGAATATGGTCTGGTAATAAATTTATTCCATATTGTGTGTAATATTTGTTGTGCGCAATGTTTTCTGCATCGGCGCGTGTTATGCTTGCAACATTTACTTCGGGGTTGTTTTTTTGTGATATGCCATAGCATGTATGACCACCACTGTCGTTCGGATCGTTGACACAGCCACCTTCGGCGCGAAATGTTGTTATCATTGCTTTTTCAAACGCGGGATCTGACATTTTGTATTGCCCACTGGTTAGGATTTTGTTTGAAAAATGGTCGCTGCGTTGTGGCATTGTGCAATGAGAATTGTGTGCAGTATAATCAGCAAAAACAGGAGTGCCAAATTCACTGTACCCAACAAAAGCACCTGTTGTTGGTTGTGTTGGGGGTGTTGGGGGTGTTGGGCGTGTGTCGATGGCGGCTAATTCTTCAACGCTTTCATAAGGACAGCGTTCAGAATCAGAATAATTTTGACAATATTCATCAAGACTCATTGTTGCTAAATCGTGTTGACGTCGCTGTTCGGCCGAACTTACCATACGATTGATGTATTCTTCTTCACTTTCGATTTCAATTTGAACAAAGGCAGATTTGCCAAAATATGGAGCATAACCTGCGGCAGAATTTTCAGTGCGTTCAATAAACGTTGCGTCAGATGCAGTTTTTTCGAACTTCATTGGTTTTAAAAACGAATTCGCTGCAAATGCGCCATTAATAAACAGCGAAAACAAAGCGCAATAATAAATTAATTTCTTATTCTTCATTAGTGGTCCATGGTTCGTCATTCATTATCAGATAAAATAATTCGGGTGTATCGGTGTCAGGGTTGCGCAGTATCGGGCGAACAACAAATATGTCAACATTGCAAGGGGAATTTTTGTTGTCTTGAACCTCCATCAAATCTTCGTGAAATTTTTGTGCGAAATCCATCGCCTGCAGATATGCGGCATTGTCGTCTTCTGCGTTGGTTGAATCGCCGGCGAATAAAAGCCACATTCCATAATTTACAACATTTTCTTGCCCGGCAATATCGTCCGCAGACAACAGCAACAGTGGTTTGAATTGGATTCCGTTGGTGTATTCGTCTGTGCTGGTTGCGGTATAGTCGTACATATCGCCGGCTATTTTTATTATACCGTATAATGCGGTTGCTTTTGCTCCCGCGTTTGCCAATACCCCGACGCTTTTTAAACTGGAATCAAACAGCCAATCGCGCATTTGACCAGAAAATGTGCCACTTTTGGCCAATTTACGCGCGTGTTTTAGTATTTTATTGCCTGAAAACGCGGCTTTGTTTGCCTTATAGGCTGCCTTGGTTGTTTTACCTGCGCGCGCAAGAATATTTCCTGTTTGTGGCTTTTTTAGTGCGCGCAAATTGCGGCGTAGTTTGTTGACTTTTGAAAATGTTTGTGTTGCATCGACATATTTTTTGACGTCATCTGTTTTTGATAATACTTTTAGTGTGTCGTTTACGTTATCAAGATCCTTGGTTAAATCGGCGATTTTTGCGGCGTCTTTGACTTTATCAAGCGCATCAATTTGTTTTGTTATGTTGGCGGCAGTCTTAAGAGTGTCTTTGTATTTTATTACGTCCGTTGTTGAATCAAGTGTTTTAATGGTGCTGTTTAGATTTTTTAAGGTTTTCGATGCGCGGACTGATTTTGTTGCGCCAGATGCTGCCGCGTAACCGCCATAGGTTAACACAGTAAGCGCAACGTCAAGGGCGATTTGTGTGTATGCAATCCATTGCAGGTTTCGATCGCCGGCAACATAATAATCGTTGGTGTCTTTCTTGTCCTGTTGGGCGCGCATGTCAACGGCATTTGTGGTTGCACGGTTTATGGCGGCGCTGTTTCTTGCCAGTGCGGTTTTGTTTGTACAATTTTGTCCGCGCGGGTATAGATCGTCAATATTATCTTCGATATATTTTAATGAAATTGTATTGTTTTTATCAGGTCCGATAAATTCGTTAAGTGCGTTATGTTCAACAACCATAATCGCGTACCACGCAGGGTCAGTGTTTGTCCACAATGAATCAGAATCTGGACCAATGCGTGGACTGATTTCATCAGATGGCAATGGGCGTTTGGTTAATAATTTAAGACGTTGTGATAAAACCTTGGGTTGGGTTTCATAGTTTACAATAATCTTGCGCCCATTGGGGAAATTGTATTGAATGGGGGTAAATTTTATTGTTTCTGTTTCGTCAATGGATGTTATTTCAGGACATTCTAGGATTTGTTGCAGTGTTTCAACAGAAGAAAAGGTTGTATGAACCCATTTTTTTACGTCAATTTCGGGTGCGTTTTGGTCAATGTTCCCGGCCGTTGATTTCAGAGCATCGGAAAATATTTGCGTCGTACAGTTGTTTGGGGTGTGGATGATATCAGTTTCTTGTGCAAACGAAAAACGGATAGAAAAAACTGATACTAATAAAATACAAATTCTTTTATGCATTACTGTAATGTTCCACATTGTGAATTGTATTGTTTTATTTGTGTATCTATTTTGTACATCAGTTGCATATATGGATCGGTAGAATCTTGTGTCGGGGTTGCGAGTTTCCAAGTGTAACAAATTTTGTTTTTGTCTGCAATTAAAATAATGTCTTCATTTGGTGGTTCTTTATCGTCGCACCAACGTGGTGCGCATTCTGTTGACCATGTGTCGTCTTGCCATAAGCCGTCCCACCAAGATAACTTAGTTGGTTGACCGCCTTGTAAACATTGACGTACGCCAGGTAAAGGAGTTCCGTTTGCATCAAGTGTATCACAAAACATATAACCACCAATTTCTACATATCGTTCCCCTTTATTAAACACAGTGTTACAACATGTGTATTTTTCTGTAACGGGGTCGTCAAGGCAGTCTGTTTCTGCGAACAATTGAGAGCCTGGGAATAAACCACCAATTACACCGCCAGCAATTGCGCCCACAACGGTACCGAC
>CALCEG010000029.1 GCA_937900435.1 uncultured Alphaproteobacteria bacterium | reverse complement strand
TCATCAACTGGTGCCCCCACTGCCTGACCGCCCTTTCTGACGCTGAGGTCGAGTATGTGGACAAGCCCGGTCACCTCTGGCACATCCAGTATCCCCTCACCGACGGCAGCGGCTACATCACCGTGGCTACCACCCGTCCCGAGACCATGATGGGCGATACCGGTGTGGCAGTCAACCCTGAGGATGAGAAGTTCAAGCACCTGATCGGCAAGAAGTGCATTCTGCCCATCATGAACCGCGAGATCCCCATTGTGGGCGATGATTACTGCGAGATCGGATTCGGTACCGGTGCGGTGAAGATTACACCGGCGCACGATTTTGATGACTATGAGGTTGGACTTCGTCACAATTTGAAAAATGTATGTATTTTGACACCAGATGCAAAATTAAACGATAATCCAGTGGTGCCAGAAAAATACCGCGGAATGGACAGATACAAGGCACGCGAAGCAATCGTTGCTGATATTGAAGCCGCAGGCCTGATGGTAAAAATCGAAGACAAAACAATTCCAACGCCCTATTCTGAACGCGCACAGGTGCCTGTTGAACCATACTTAACCGACCAATGGTTCGTTGATGCGGAAAAACTGGCAATACCTGCGATTCAGGCTGTTGAAAATGGCGAAGTTAAATTTATGCCAGAACATCGTTATAACTTGTTTATGGCGTGGATGAAAAATATTCGTCCTTGGACAATTTCACGTCAATTATGGTGGGGACATCATATTCCAGCCTGGTATGACGAAGACGGCAATGTATATGTTGCGGAAACAGAAGAAAAAGCAATCGAAATGTCGGGTGGAAAAACACTGACACGCGACCCAGATGTGTTGGACACTTGGTTTTCATCTGGATTATGGCCTTTTTCAACACTGGGATGGCCAACAGATACATTGGAGTTGAAAAAATATTATCCGACTGATTTGTTGTATACGGCTGCAGACATCATTTTCTTTTGGGTTGCCCGTATGATAATGATGGGTATTTATGTTATGGGCAAAGCGCCGTTCCATACAGTGAACTTTCATGGGTTGGTACGCGATTCCAAAGGACAAAAAATGTCCAAAACCAAAGGAAATGGTACAGACCCGTTGGATACAGTCGAAAAATTTGGGGTTGATGCGTTGCGCTATTGGATTGCAACGGCACCAATCGGCACAGATATTCGATATTCTGATGACGAGGTGAAGCGTGGCTCTAAACTGTTGACTAAGTTGTGGAATGCGTCAAAGTATGTTTTAATGAACTTGTCTGATTTTGAACCAGAAACAGCAAGACAAATCCCAGTTGCAGAACGCTTTATCGAAGATAGATGGGTATTGTCTGAATTAAACAATACAATCGCAGAAACGCGCAAGCATCTGGATAAATACGACAACTATAATTCACGCGCCGCGATTGATACTTTCTTTTGGGATGTTTTCTGTGACCAATATTTGGAATTTATCAAAGACCGTTTCTGGGCACCTGAAAAGTATAGCGCGGAATCAAAATTATCTGCACAATGGACATTGTACACCGTTCTGCGCGCGATACTTGGGTTGTATGCACCGTTTATACCGTTCTTGACCGAAGAATTGTGGCAGAAAATTTACAAACCATTCGAAGGCGGCGAAACGTTGCATTTGACGGCGTACCCAACTGTTATGCCTGAATATGATACAGATGTCGCAACAATGAATGTCGCGTTGGAAACATTGAAAAATATTCGCGGTTTGCGTACAGAACGCAAGGTCGGAAATGGAGCAAAGTTGGAAATGCTGACCATACCATCAGATGTACCAGATGTTCTGCATGGGCTGATTAAATCGGCTGCGCGTGCAAATAATATCCAAATCGGCACTGAATTGGACTTTGTTGTTGCACAAAACGTACAAGGATAAACAATGGCAGAAAAACTGGTCGAAAAACGCGTCTTGCAGGCTTATCAATGCGATAAGTACAGCAATGTTAGACCGCTGATTTTGATGAACGAACTGCAATCAATCGCAGACAGACACGCAGAAATACTGGGGTGCGGACGCACATACTGTTTGCAAAATAATCTGGGGTGGGTGGTGATGTATTATCTGGTCGATATTATTGAACTGCCCACCGAAGGTGAAGAACTGACACTGTCAACGTGGCCATCGTGCCAAGACGCATTGCGCGCAACACGCGACTTTGAGGTGCGCGGCGCGGACGGACGACTGATGGTGCGTGCGACTTCGCAATGGATTTTAATCGATATAAACAGCCGCAGGCCACTGCCATTGGAAAAGCACTTGTCGCCAGATGTGGTCGTGGCAAATCGTGCATATAGTTGCGCATTCGAAAAATTCCCGGACTTTGAAACGACCAAAACACACATATTCAAATGTCGCTTTGACGATATTGATGTTAATCAACACATAAACAACGCAGTGTATGCCGTATGGGCAACAGAAAGTGTGGGATACGAATACAGAACACACCACAAATTAGCGAAAATTGATATTAACTTTAAAAAAGAAATCAAACCAGATACGCCAGAGGTTAACATTGATGTGGCTATTGATGGACTGGTAAGTCGCCACAAAATCAGGGTTGGCGATACAGAACACGCGATTATTATTTGCCACTGGGAACAGATATAACAGAAAACACCGGACAATCCGGTGTTTTTTTAGTTTCCCTGTTCTCCCAAAGGGTTGACAGTCGTTTTTTTATGATAAAATTGTACTCGATACGGCGATGCCGTATTTGGAATTCAAAGATTCCACAAGACGCGCCCGGAGGGGCGTTAAATACTCCAACCAATGGTTGGAGTGGGCGAATATATTGAATAAGCCCGCTATTCGTCAACAAGGGGGGGGTGAGGCACAAAAAACAAAACAGAAAATAAAAATAAAAAAAATACTTGCAATCATAAAAAATATGTGTAAAGATATACCACGCAATGCGAGCGTAGCTCAGTTGGCTAGAGCGCAACCTTGCCAAGGTTGAGGTCGAGGG
>CALCEG010000028.1 GCA_937900435.1 uncultured Alphaproteobacteria bacterium | reverse complement strand
CCAGATATTACCTATTGCATCACAGTTTGCATCACACTTTTTCATGGTTTTACTCTTGTTGTTGTTAAGCTGTGCGGAAAAAGCTTAGAAAACCAGCTTTTTTGTCTGTGATGGCTAAAACTGAAATTGTCTGAAAATAATAAAAAAATCCAACAAAAGTGCTGGATTTCTTTGCCCTGTTGGGTTTTGTGTTGGGTGGCGAACTTGCGCGGGGCGGACCGTTTTTATTTTATTCGGGGCACGCAATTCCAACCCAATCCCGCCCCACGCACAAAAACCACCAAAAACTGTGATGCAATGTGTGATGCGAATGACTACAGCTCTTTTACTGGCGTGGCATAGTGTACAAACTGCTTTCTGTTTTCTTCGTACGTTTTTTGTATTTGCTTGTTGATATATATTTGACGAATAATACCGTATATTGGCAATAAATTCAAAACCGTATTTTTTATATTATGGCGCAACAGACGTGGCCACACCATATCGACCAATTCAGCGCGAATTTGTGGCAATGACTTATATTGCCCAGCAGCATCTTTATACGGCACCATTATATCCCAGTCGTACCAGTTATGCCATTTTATCATACCGTCTTCGCGCAGTGATAATTCCATCAAAGTACGTTCGGGTTGCAAGCCACCACATTGTAATTGCGGATAATAGATTTTATAGCCTATGTTATTTTGTTTTGCACGACCGATACACATTGTAGGACCTTCTTCGTGAATCACAATACGTATGTTGTTAGCATAGCAAACCTGGAAATACGGATTAAACCACGAACGTGGCTGAAATTCTAATTTTATACCATTAGCCTTAAAAATTTCTGGTACCAAGACACGTTCGTTCGCCATTTGTGCGTCCAATGCACACGACATCAGGCGAATTTTAGTATGCTTAAACTGTGAATCAGACGCCACCGCCAAAACCACATCGCGAACCGCATCAATAGATTTGTTACTGCGATATCTGTCGACAGACATATCCAGTTTCAATATACCGTTATGTTTTCCAATTGCTGACTGAACATGTTTGATATCGTCTAAAATTTCATCACGATGTTGTCCATGCACCCAACGCGCATTTGTCTGAATAGTATATTCATCTGATTTAGACAAATCTAATCTGTCAAATATTTTGCGCATAAAATGAGGCTGTACATCATATATCAACGACCATTCACCACCGGTCATATAGATATTAGTAAAATTGCTGTCACGCTGATTACCATAAAAAATAACATCATCCACAGGAACCGCATTCAATGGATTATTTGGCCCAGAACACTCAAAACAGCGTGCACAATTTTCGTTGCACTTGTTCGTCAGACGAAAACGCATATCCATAGGCGCATTTTCCCATTGGGCATAAAAACGCTTTTTCTGAAATGGATATACCAATCGTTCACGAAAACGCTGGGCAAAGCCGGGTTTGTCCGCATTGTTATTCTGGGAAATCAAAATTACTTCGTCTTTATCAATCATATCGCATGTAATATAACACAAATTTATTTATTGTCAATACGAACGTCTAATAAACAACGGATAATTAAAGCCCTTGATATACAATTATACCGCTGCATGGAAATAAAAAAAGTTGGAGCGGACTTAATGGGAAGATGATTGGGATGACGGATAAAAAGACATGTACAATGTGTAAATAACTTGTTAAAATGCTATGTGAGGCTAAGTGTGATGCGGGCGACCAAATCGACTGTCTGAAACAATTGGAAATCTTGGACTTTGGACTCGCCTTGGCATCCCGACAAGGGCTACCCGTTTTAAAACGCACCAAACGGTGCGTTTTTTTCGTTGGATTTCTTTGCTTTTTTGATTTTTGTGTCGGGTGGCGAAGTCGCGTGGGACAGACAGTTTTTATTTTATTCGGGGCATGCAATTCCAACCCATTTTCGCCCCACGACCGCAAAACACCAAAAACTGTGATGCAAAGTGTGATGCAATGTGGTATAATTTGTTGGGAAGAAAGGACGGATTATGACCAAGATACCAACAGTCAGAGAATTGGAAGAATTGTTGTTGCGCGATTCCAAAACGGAAGATTTGATGCCAGGCATGCCCGATAAACACGTGCCGGAAAAACAAATGACCGCAGCAGATGTAAAACATGATATCTCTGTCTTGGCACGATTGATAATTCGGGCGTATGTTGGATGGCCAGTACACAGTGAAATTATAAAAAGAAAAGTCCTTAAAGAACTGGTTGATATTTACAACAATGCACACGACATGACGGCGATGGAGTTTTTTGAACAACTGACACCTGTTCTGTCATATATCCCAGATAATCACATATCGCTGCGTTTTAATATGCAACGCGTTGGAACACACAAAACACGCAAGCCTGTCAATGTCGGAAAAAACATCGCTGGCGATAAGCAAATTGCTACACAGATAAAAAATGGCATTGCCATAATCGGCTTTACACGCATGTTGCGCAATGATGATTTTGCCAACACAATTCTGGAATTTGCAAAAAACACACTGCCCAAATCCACCGCATTGATAATAGACCTGCGTGGCAATGGCGGCGGAAACAGTTTTTATTCCGACAAGTTCTCGGAACATCTGTGTGGCACGTGGATTGACAGCATGAAAGAAGTATATGTCAGAACAACCACAGAAGCTAAGAAACTGCAAAATGCAGCACAACCAAATGCAGGATGGAAAGATGTTCCAGAATCAGAAGAACTGACATTATGGAAAGCAGGCAAAAACTATACGACCAATCCAGAGAAAGCGTATATGAAACCGATATATATTCTGACCGATGGCCAGACCGGATCTAGTGCTGAAATGTTCCTGCTGCGCATGATTCACCACCCATGTGTTCGGGTCGTTGGCGACAATTCAGCCGGCATGGAAGAATACGGTAATATGGTAAACAGTTTCCTGCCACACAGCCAAATAACCGTTGCAGTCGGTATGAACTATCGCAAATTATTACAAGAAGATTTCGAATTAAATGGACACGTCCCTAATATCAAATGCCCAGACGGTATGGATGCATTCACAGTCGCAATGGCAGAGATTAAAAAGAACAGAACAATGCAAACTCCGACATCTGAAAGATAAAAAATCCGCCCAAATGGGCGGTGTTTATTTTGAATGCGTATGTAATGCGATATTCTGATAATTGTTTTTATACAACTGGCGTGCTGCCTCTGATTTTATAACCTCTAATGCACGCGGTTTCAGTTTTAACTGTTCCGGAACAGACAAACCACATGACTGCGCCGCACGCATCAGTTTATTTACAATCTTTTGCTCCAGTTCAAAATACTCGGCATTATCAGGCATGTCTGGAATATCTGTCAGCAATAACAAAATCAAATCACCCACATTGCGTATATTTTTAACAGGTCGCAAATCAATAATGTAAAAACGCCCAGTGGTTGGGTTTATCAACATATTCCCCTCGCACGGGTCGATGGTAACGTTTGTGCCAGCCAGATGATTCAAATCATCAACCAGCCTGCGATAAGATTTTTGTGGTGCAGATGCCATTATGCGCATCTTTTCAATTGCCACAGCCATCGCATCGGATTTTTGTTTTGTCGTCAATGGTTCTTCGACCAAATCGTTTGTAGTAATTCCATCCACCTTTTTACAAACAGACAACATCACAGCCCCCGACTTCGGGTCTGTTAAATTATACAATGGCTGACCAAAATTGCGGCGACCGTGTATATTATCAACCTTTTGATAGTTGTATGTACCGTTGGATAAATTTTCCCTGAATGCTTTATCAATTTTTACAGTATGCGGCACACGCACAACATAGCGACCGGCATCGTATGTAGTCGCCTCGGTTCCCCGACCAATGGGATGTTTTGATAAGGCACTTAAAATTTCAGACTTATTCAATAATTTCATTTGTAAATCTTTTTTATCCCATTTATTTTATCATATTTTTTGTTAAAATGCTATGCGATGCGATATGTGATGCGGACTGAGAAATCAACTGTCTGAAACCATTGGAATTCTTTGACTTTGGACTCGCCTTGGCATCCCGACAAGGGCTACCCGTTTTAAAACGCACCA
>CALCEG010000027.1 GCA_937900435.1 uncultured Alphaproteobacteria bacterium | reverse complement strand
AAAAGATACAATAGAATTTACAGAAGACTTCAAAGTAGAAAAAGGCGAAAAAGTAGCAGTATGGATATATTCAGAACCTATATTCTTAGGATACTTTGATGTAATAGAAGAAAATGGTGTTAAGAAAATAGCTGGTCTAGAAGAAGCATTAGAAAAAGCTAATAAAGGTGCTGGTATTAATTATTATAATTTAGGTACTGGACATGGATATAGTGTATTAGACCTAGTTAAAACATTCGAAAAAGTAAATGGAGTTAAAGTAAATTATAAAATTACTGAAAGACGTCCTGGTGATATAGCAGCTTGCTATGCAGATCCATCATATGCTAAACAAGAACTTGGTTGGGAAGCAGAATATGGTATCGAAGAAATGTGTAAAGACGGATATAACTTCATCGTTACAAAACAAAAAAATAATAACAAAATTCCCTGATGTCCCGGCACAATTTTACGCACGTCCGATGGCACTGGCGCGCGCATTCAGCAACATTATTGAAAACGCTGCTCGATATGCGAATCGCATTATAAGAATTACCGAACACGACTCATCAGATTCCATTGAAATCACAATCGAAGATGACGGCATTGGAATCCCAGACGATAAAAAGGCCGATGCACTGCGCCCATTTGTTCGCCTTGACGAAGCACGCGGCACCGCAACAGGCGGAACAGGGCTGGGGTTATCTATTGCCAAAACAGCAATTGAAAACCATGGTGGCCAGTTATTTTTAGAAGACAGCGAACTTGGCGGTCTGCGCGTTCGTGTCGTTTTACCGATATAACGAAACCAAAAACCCACCATCCTGTACAATTTCGCCACAATATTTATACGGTACAATAATACCGTATTGATTTTTCTTGACATTTCTGCCAAATTAACGCATAATATGCGCGCTTTAATTTATAAACCATAGGAAAAATTAAAAATGGCAGCGACAAAATCGTTAAAAAAATGTGAATTAGATGCAAAATGGTATCTGATTGACGCAACTGATTGCACGCTGGGACGTTTGGCGGCATATACTGCAAACATCTTGCGTGGCAAACACAAACCAACATGGACACCAAATATGGACTGTGGCGACCACGTTGTTATCATCAACGCTGACAAGGTTGCTTTGTCTGGACACAAGGCTGACAAAGACCGCTTCTTTTGGCACAGTTTGTGGACTGGCGGTTTAAAATCACGCACTTTGGGTCAAATGCGTAACGAAAAACCAGAAAAATTAGTTTTCAATGCTGTAAAACGTATGATGGGTCGTCGTACTGCAGTCGCATTGGCAAACAAACGTTTAACAAAACTGCACGTTTACGCAGGTACTGAACACAAACACACTGCACAAAATCCACAGGTTATCGATTTTGCAGGTTTGAATCGTAAAAACAAAAGGGGCGAATAATGGCAGAAGCAAAAAAGACAGTTGCTAAGACAGTAAAGAAAGCAACAACTACAAAAAAAGCAACTGCTAAGAAAGCACCAGTTGCAACACCAAAATTAACAGACGCAACATACGCAACCGGCAAACGTAAAGATTCTGTTGCACGCGTATACTTAATGCCAGGTAAAGGCAACATTATCGTTAACGGCAAGGCTTCCAATGAATACTTCCGCCGCGCTGTATTGCAAATGATTATCGCACAACCTTTCGGTGTTACAAAACGCGAAACAGCATACGATATCGTTGCAATCGTCCAAGGTGGTGGCTTATCAGGTCAGGCCGGCGCAGTTAAACATGGTATTTCCAAAGCGTTGGAAAAAGTCGAACCAGAATTGCGCGCTGTATTAAAGGCGGCTGGCTTCTTGACACGCGACAGTCGTGTTGTCGAACGTAAACACTACGGTTATCGCAAGGCACGCCGTTCAACACAGTTCAGCAAACGTTAATCGTTTCGAACAAATGCAAAGAATCCCACATTGGTGGGATTTTTTGTTATTGCTTTAATTAAAAAACATTGTATAATCACCAGGCAATTTTAACCTAAGTTAGGGGAAACAAATGTTTACAAAAGAAAAAATCAAAGATTTACATTATTCTGTCAATGGCACAATCAAGGCTGCTGACCTGCAAATCGTTGCAGACGAAATATTGATTGAACATGGCAAAACCGTTAAAATGCCTGGTTTTCGCGCTGGGAAAGTTCCACTTTCAATTCTGCGTCAAAAATTCAACGCATCTGCCTATGGCGAAGCGGTCGATAAATTAATGAATCAGGATTTAAACACCTATATCACAGACAAAAAAATCCGTCTGGCCGGTGCACCAAAGGCAGACTTAGCTGGCTGGGAAATCGGCAAAGATGTCGAATACACAATGGAATTCGATATTTTACCAACGTTGCCAGCAATTGATTTAGAAAAATTCACCGTAACCAAGAAAACCGCTGATCTGGACGAAGCAGAAGTTGAAACCGCACTGGAAAACATCCGCAAAAGTCGCAGCATTGCAGAAAAACAAGACGAAAATTATGTTGCTGCATCTGGGGACGTTGCTGTAATTGACTTCAAGGGCTTTGTTGGCGACACAGCGTTCGAAGGTGGCGAAGCAAAAAAACATCATTTAATTTTGGGTTCTGGTGCATTCATCCCTGGATTCGAAGATCAAATCATCGGCCACAAAATTGGGGATAAATTTGACGTTAATGTTAAATTCCCTGCAAACTATCATGCAGAAAACTTAGCTGACAAAGACGCCAGATTCGAAGTTGAAATTCACGAAATCCGCAAACATATTTTACCAGAACTAAATGATGAACTGGCAAAAACAGTCGGTCAAGAATCTGTTGACGCTTTGCGTAACCACATCAGAAACATTCTGAACGAACAATATAACGAAGCGGCACAACGCGATATGCGCAATGAACTGCTGGATATATTGGCAGACAAAATCAAACTAGAATTGCCTGAATCCTTGGTAAACCAAGAATACGAAATGGCAAAATCTGAATTTGAACGCTCTCATTCTGCTTGTCACGATGAAAAATGCGGTCATAAATGGGACGAAAAACAAGAACGCAAAGACGCCGAACGCCGCGTTAAACTTGGCTTGATTTTGGCAGAGTGGGGCACACAAAACAAAGTCGAAGTAACTCGCGAAGACTTGCAACAAGCAATCTGGGCCGAAGCTGCACGTTATCCTGACCCCAAACAAGTTTTTGAATTCTATAACAAAAACCAAAATGCTTTGGTAATGTTGCGCGGAATGTTGTTTGAACGCAAGGCATTGGACGCAATGCTGACACACGTCAAGACCAAAGAAAAAAAGGTCAAAGCAGACGAGTTGTTTAAACAAGCCAATGTAAAATAAAACCAATCAGTAACAGAACGCGCGATTTGCGCGTTCTTTTTTATATCAAGTACCACAAAAAAATCCCCAATGGGGATTTTTTTAAAACATCGGTGGGAAACATTCGTCCGTTCCAATCGCACAACACATCGGCGAGCCATCAATTTCAACAGACTCTTCGCCTTCACAGCAACCATAAGCATCAGGTTCACCACCATCAGAACACGTCAATACAGTTTCTGTTTCCACAACCATTTCGGACGTTGTTTCTTGCAATGGTTGTTCTTCAACAAAATCATCTGTGAATACTGGTGCGACACCATAATCAACCGTATCTTCAACTACATCTGCACTACGCACGATTACAGGTTCTTTCACAACATATTCTTCCGAAGTTATCTTTTGCACTACAGGTTCATTATATTCAACAACCGGTTTTTCCAATTCTACAATTGTTTCTGACGCTTCTACTGGCACAATATCAGGCTCTGGAATTGGTACGATTTCAGGTTCTTCTGCTGACACGACATACTCAACATCACTTGCCGTAACATCATATTCTGTATTTTCATCCAAGACTTCTTCTGGTTCTGTACTTATCAATTTCACTTCCTGGTCAGACAAGAACGGCGATTCCATTTGTTCTTCTTGCTCTTCGACAATTTCTTCGACGGGCTGTTCTTCCACAGCATCTACTGGAACAGGTTCAACTTCTGGGGTCAAAACGATTGGTTCTGGTTCCGAAACAGGCACAACTTCTGGTTCAACAGTTTCGTCAAACACAACTTCTGGTTCGACCATATCCACAACAGGCTTTCCTTCCACAACCTGAACTACGTCTACTGCGACTGGTTCTGGTGTTTCAGCGATTTCTGTTTCCATAACTTCTACTGGCTGCGTTAACGCCCCTAGTTCTGGCGTAGAATCACCAGCAGTCCTTTGATAAAACCATAAAGTAAACACAGACAACACAACCAAAACAAACAACATTGCATAGTAAACGACGTTCGGTTTTCGCGCCTTCGTTGCGCCAACTGCAGTTGCTGCGGCAACATCGTTTTCTGTATTTGCACCCATTGGTGAAACCGGTCTAAAATCAGAACTTATCGGCGCAGGCGCAATTTCTGGCATATCTGTATTTCCATTATCATCGCTGTTTCGCGATTTATCGGATTCTTCGACATCTTCTGCAACGATTGGTTGTGGCATTATTGGCACATACTCATCCGCAGGCGCAACAGACGTGGACAATTCTGTTTTTTGTTCTTCTGTTAATGGTGGT
>CALCEG010000026.1 GCA_937900435.1 uncultured Alphaproteobacteria bacterium | reverse complement strand
ACTGCGAACCGACTTAAAAAAATCCAGTATTTTTTTCATAAAAAACTGCCTAAATTATATAATTTACCCGCAACTATACAATGACGCACAACGCACAAATCAAGTGGCAGGGGCAGAAGGAATCGAACCCTCATCCGCGGTTTTGGAGACCGATATTCTACCGTTGAACTATGCCCCTGTGGCTGCACATCTGCTAAATTTTGTGCACCGCATGCCATATATAGTCCGCAAAAGAATAGCACACAAATACAAAAAATCAAGCGGAAATATTATAATATTTTTACAAAAAATGTGCAAGATTTTTTTAACAAATATATTCGTCTGTTTTTATGTTAGTTTTTTTCTTGCATAAGTTATATATTTTTTTCTACAATCATTTTAATTAATAGGAAGGAATTTTGTGTCAAATCGCGTAGAACCGCCAATTTTAATATCAAGACTGATGGTCTTTGTATGCGCAACATCGTTGGTTGTGCTGGGTGGACTGCTGATTACGCTGGCAAAAATGTTCCCGTTAAATCGTCCGCAAATTTTCTTTTTGCAAACACAATTGCAGACAGACAAATCGATTCATCTGGTCGAAATGCCGACAACTGATGAAACAATCGATTTGTATAAAAGTACTTTTATTCGCGAATATGTCCGACACAGAAACGAAGTGTTTACCAATGCTGCCGCAATGCACAATGCGTGGGCTGGCGAAAACAGCAAAGTACGCATAATGTCAACGGAAAATGTTTATTCTGATTTTACAAACACAGATATGTTCAAAGCAATTACAGGGACGTTGCCAGACTTTGACTTTTCTTGCAATGTTAGTTTTGATGGTGCGCCAATGTGGTTTTCTGCAGAAAAAGCATACAGGGTAAAATTTTGGTACTTTTGCGCAGATGGCAATGGCAATATTCAAGAAGCAGATAAAAAATACTATACCGTTCAAATAAAATTGCAGGAAATTGGTGATGCAGAAATTAAATGGGCGGACAAAATTGACAACCCACTGGGGTTGCGGATAAGCGATTACAAGATTATTGAAGGAGATGGCGATCCACTAAACACTGGGTTTCGCGGAAACAACTAAAAAAACATAGAAGGATTAAGATATGACTTTTGTGAAAAAATTTAAATTTAATGTTTCGGTCTTTTGTCTGATGGGGCTGATAAGTTTGCCGGGCTATTGCAATTATGGCATCCAAGAAGCATGGGAAAACCCAAACGCAAATATGGCAGCAGGCAGCGTTAAACCAGGATACGCCCAGTTGGCATGGTCCCCAGGCGGTATATTGCCAATCAAACTGCGTAACGGAATGGTTACAATGGTTACATTGCCGAACGGCGAACAAATCGAAGACGCAGTTGTTGGCGATACTAATCAGTTTCAAATTGACACAACCCAGGGCGACAGAACAATGTTTGAAGTTGGAACCCAGGTTGGAGATCAGACAATGTTCATTTCTCCGACGCCTGATAATATGGGGGCAGACACCAATATGATTGTGACAGGCAAATCTGGTAATAAATACATCTTTTATTTGCAAGCACAGCCAAGTAATGCCAGTGAAATTACTTATTCACAGGTCGATATTGTCTTGGACGGGAATGGCAGTTTGCCAATGGCCACAGGCGCAAAGACAACATCGTCTGGGGGCGCACGCTCTATATTCAGAAAAGAAGCCAAAACATCCAGTGTTGTTGGGGTTGATGGCGAAGACTATGGATGGATTAAGTCTATGAAAATTGACCCGTCTGAATTTCGTTTTGATTTAGATATATTTGTGCCAAATCCTGATGACTATGTTATTGCACCTGAACGTGTTTGGCGCGACAGAATCTTTACATATATTGACTTTGGCGACAAGGTTATTTCAATGACGCAAAGACCTGTTGTTTCACTGTTGGTCGAAGGTGGTGAATCACCTGTTGGTTTCCGCACAGATGGCGAAGACGGCAGATTATTGATAGTTGAAGCAGTTGGCGATATGGTATTGCGCAGTGGGCAACGTATCGTTTGTATCAAAAAACGTGAAAAACCGTTCTTGATTGCAGACACTTCTTCTGTGATGGCACTGGCTGAGGCAAATGTTGCGCAAAGTATGATGTCTGGTCAATCGTTGAACAACATCGCATATATGGACAGTATGGCGGCAATGAATATGGGAATGAATTATACCGGTACGCCGATGTTTATGGGAAATACACAGACGGTTAATCCGATGACTGGTGCAGGGTATTATATGCCAGCAGGATATGGCACACCACAATCAACGCTACAATCATCGGGCAGCGTTGTTAGTATGTTGCCACAACAAAGAAATACCGCTGGGGCATATCTGCCACAGACAAATATTCCGCTAATTTCCAGTAATCAGGTTGGTGTTGCGGTTGAGCTGAAATCTGACACATCGGTAAAGGCACTGGATGAATATTGGGCAACACTGTTGGCAAAGTTTAGTGGCGAAGATGGTCAAGGATTGCTGACACCATACGAAGGAATGGTATTCTATTCTGTTGACACACAGGGTGTTGGGGATTTGGGCGCCGCATCAACCAGCGCGCGTATGTATCGCCTGCGTATTGGACCATTTGCAGATATCGATACTGCACAAACACTGTGTGATAAAATGCTGAAATTTAGTGGCACAAGTTGCAGTGTCGTTAGATTACAGTAAACAGAATATTAACCGCTAAAGAAAAAAATACAGGCGTAGACAAAATGGCCAAGATAAAAGAAAAACTTTCTGCGTTGAAAAAGCACTTATCAGAAGCAATGAAAGACACACCAAAACGTGTCCAATGGTTGTTGATGGCGGCGGCGTTTGTCGTGGTGCTGATATTATTGACGTTACTGTTTGGGGGTAGCGGAAAGAAAGCCGACTTGACAGATATCGATAAGGCGCCTGCGGAAATCAAAATCGACCCAGATGTTGTTAACTGGGGCGAAGTGTTGGTCGGCGATAAAAAAACACAGGAAATAAACATCAGTGCAACAGGTCCTGTTAATGTATTGGCTGTTAATCGACATACAGAAATAAACGGATTAAGCGTTAATCAGACTTGTACTCAAATTAGGCCGATTAACAAAATTGTTGGGTGCAAAATAATTCTGACGTATGAACCAACAACAGCTCAACCTGTAACAAACACTTCTTTGTTTGTTGAATGGCACGATGCAGGTCAACAAAAAGATATGAAACGCGAATCTAAAATCGTTTTGACACTGGGGGCGCAAGCACCAAAAACAGAACCTGCGTCAATGCCGGTACCAACACCAAAATCAGAACCAGTTTCTGAGCCGGAACCAGAAATTGAAGAAGAACCAATATACGAACCAGAGGTAGAGGTTGAAGAAGAACCAACATACGAACCAGAGATAGAAGAAGAACCACTGCCTGTAAAAGAAGAAATAAAACGTAGTGTTGAAACACTGGCACCGTCTGCGAGTATCGAAAAAAAGAAGCCTAAAAAAGAAAAAAAAGAAGAGAAAATCGTTATTCCTGATGGATGTTCAGACTTTGCGTTTCCTGCGTACGGCACATCAGGCAAACAAATCGGTTGGGTAAAACCATCGGGGGGTGCGTATTATTATCATCCTTTTTCAGATACAGAATGTAAAAATGCCGAAGGTACTTATAACCCAGACAATGGTATTATTACAGATGATGATGGTAAAAAAATCGGAACAGATGCGGAACATATTGGATTGTCTACAATTAGTAAACGCATAATGCCAAACTTAGCTAATCGACCAGCGATAAAAGAAGTTATTCGCGCACAACAAATCGATACCCCACAAGGTTCTGGTTTAATGGGGAAAGCGTCTCCGTCTGGGCAAAAATTTGTGAAACCGCGCGAGAAAATAGCCGATGATAATGTGTATTTGGGATCTGGTGGCCCAGATGGAACAAAGAAACCAACACAACCGTACGACAGACAGTTTCTGTTGCGACAATTTAAACCAATTCCTGCAACAATCGTATCAGAAGTGCGTGCAGATCCCGAAGCATTAAGAAATAGTTTCTTGCCAGTGCGTGCAACCGTTGACAGAAATGTTTATTCTGATTCTGGGCGTAATGTTATTATACCAGCAGGGACACTGATGCTGGGCTATGTAACAGGCGATTTACCAGGACCATACGCATCGATTGGACGTATGAGCATTAAATGGTATCAATTTATATTACCAAATGGAATGGAGTATAATTTTAACAATAATCAGCCGTTTTCTGGCGATGCCCAGGGACGCGAAGGAGTATTGGGACGCGGCAGTACAGACTATCTGGAACAATTCTTTATGCCGATGATAACTGCGTTTGTACCGGCGGCAATTAACCTGATTAACCCAGTGGCAGATGCGTTTGTTAATCAAATTGATTTAGACAATAATACAGTTGTACAAAGTGGGACAGTGCGCTCGTCAGAACTGGCAAAAAATGAAATTATTACCGCGTGGAATCAAGTCGCACAAAAATTAATGCTGGATATGATGGATAAATCAGTACCACCATTTACAGTTGCCGCAGGAACGCGTATCACAGTTTATTCACCAGTTGATTTAGTCGCGTCTTGTGGCGAAGATGACGGGAAAAAATGCTCGTTGGGATATGATGACGCTGGCAACAGATACGACGTCGGTAAGGGATTGGAAAACAACCCATTGCATAATTTTACAATAAACGAAGGCGATGGCACATGGCAAGGACAAGCCCGTTCTTTTGGCGCAATGGAATACTGCACAGAAGATTCAAATGGATTACATCGTGTCAAAGAAGAATGTATGCCAGGAACAGATGGAAAGATGTCACCTTGCGGTGGATACTCGTACACAACATTAAAATTGTGGTGCGAATCTATGAACTATCAATCAAAGAAATCACTGCAATATGATGAATATAGAAAAGACCAAAAACAGCAGTACGAACAGAAGGTTCAGGATTTGGGTGGTCCAGAATCACAAGAATTTAAACAAGAAATTCTGGGAATACAGTATAACGATGACGGCAGCGTAGTTAACCCATACGAAACGCCAGCCGCACCAGTAATGGAACCAGAAGATGCCGCGTTGACCTGTATGGATGGCAGTTTGCCAGATGCAAATGGTTGTTGCGCTGGTGAAATCTATACCGATATGGGTGATATGGGATTCAACTGTTGCCCCGAAGGTGGTGGCGATTGCTTTCCCCCAATATTATAAACCGCCCGCCATTTTGGCGGGCTTTTTGTTAATTAAATAAACTAAAAGGATGTTATTGAATTGTATCTGTTATTATTATGTTTTACGCGTGCCATTGTTGCACGCTTTTTTTATAAAAATAAATATAAATGCCTTTTTTTGAAAAAAAATCGATTCGCTGGCGTTTTGCGAAATTCGCGGTTTGAATCGGATTTTCGATTCGCGATTCAACCACTGGTTGTAATGTTTTACAAGAATCTTTTCTTAGGCTATATATATAAACAACAAAATTAAATTAAATCAAAAAAACAAAGGAGAAAGAAAAATGACACAATTATTGGCAACCATCACAACAGAAAAATTCCAATCCGCAGAACAGTTATGGTTCTGGTTCTTGTATTCTAAGTCTGTGCAAAACGATGTACTGCGCAGACGGGGGGCGCAAACACGCCGGCCTTGCGAAATACTGGACGTGGAAACGCTGATTACTAAACTGTATCTGTGTGGAAAACTGACCGATAATGAACTGAGTGTAATGAAGAAGTTTGGCGATAAACGGCGCGCACCACACCAACATATCTGGGCGGAAAATCACGCAGTGGTAATTTGGGAACACGCAATGAACATACTTAACACCGCCGCACAAAAACGCGGATGGATAGAATAAAAGGAATGAATGTTATGATTATTATCGCGTTTAGTAAAAAGACGTCTAAAATTATGCCCAGAATTTTTTGTCGAAAATTTAAACACGTTGCGCCAATATTGATAAAAAATGATGGGCTGGAAATCTGGCAATTTGTGAACAGAAAAAGTATTGTAAAAATCCTGCTGAAATGGCGGGATTTAAAAATTCTGGGGGAATATGGTTGGGAATTTATTGTGCAGGATTGCGTGACAAATGATGTAAAAACGGGGCGCGAGTTAACTTGCGTGCAATTAACTAAAAAAGTTCTGGGGATAAAAAACAGGCGAATACAGACACCATACGCGCTGTATAAGTTTTTGTGGGGCCTGATACGCGGGAATGACGAAGGTGAGCGTGTTTGTCCCTGCGGGGCACTGAATTCCCGCCTGCGCGGGAATGACGAATGGGTGAGTGGGGCCCGATGCGCGGGAATGACGTGGGTGTGTGGGTGGGGAAATGTATTCTTGCTGTATAGGTGTGCGAAAAGTGTTTCTTATTGTCCCATTGGTACTGGCGCCCACATATATGGCTGTTGTTGGTTGCCTTTCTTGTTGGTTTCTTTGGCTTGGTTTATCTTAGCAACCAATGTATACGAACATTGCAAGACAGCATCTTTCTTTGTGTCAGCACCACTCATAAATTTCTTACAGTTACTATCACATGTGTCGTCATCTTCTCCTTTGCACACAAACTTATCGTTGCCTAAAATGCTTTCCATTGCCTGGATATCTTGTTTCAGTTGTTTGCGCGCATCGCTTAAACTGCCGTTGTTTACGGTTGATATAACCAGCGAAACATTTCGACCCAGACATTCCAGCGCAGCTTCCTGACCAGATGACCAGGTTTTCAAACAATTTTCCGCCCCATTTAAAACGATATATTTATCATTCGAACGGTAAGAGCCACCGCCACTATCGTCATCGTCTTTCTTGGCACCAGCCGCCGCCAGCGTATCAGTCAACACCGCCTTTTCAAGTTGGGTTTTAAAGCGCGCCAGCATTGAATCCAGCTGTTCGTACTGTTTGTACAACTGTTGTGTTATTACGGTTGTTTTCATTGCAATAACATCGTTCATTAACTGTTTTTGATCTGCTGTTGTTGGATTTGCTGTCTGGTTGATATTATATGCATGTGTTGAACACAGCGCCAGTTCTGAGATTACATATTCATTATCTTCGCAACCATTATCCGCCGACATTGCCGGCGCGCCAGAAAACAACCCCATCACCAGTGGCAAAATAAATATTTTTTTCATAAAAAGTACTTTTTTCGATTTCATTTTTTATTTTTTTATTTTTTCGCCTATTATTACGGTACCACCTGCATAAGCCGCCGGCACGCAAATTCCATCAACATCCACAAGCCCATCTTCGCACGTACTAGTTATTTTTTTTTTTTGCTTCTTCTGCTTCTT
>CALCEG010000025.1 GCA_937900435.1 uncultured Alphaproteobacteria bacterium | reverse complement strand
CTTACAAGTGCGATGTGCGAAAGGTGACCACCATCAACTTTGACCGCAACCGCATCCGCAGCCACCGCCACAGAAAGGCGATTGACCCGCGTTATACGAGAAAGTTGTCGGATAACGCACAACACCAGCGACAGCGTTGTTCAGTTCCAGTTGGTTGATACGACCACGCAATGCATCCATTTTGTTTTCGGTGATTGCATCCAAGATTTTCTGCGTTTGACCGATAGTCACAGCATTGATGTCATTTGTGTTTTTCAATGCATCATAACGGTTTTGTGCAGATGTTTCCTGTATCAACATCTTGGTGTCACAGCAACATGCGTTTTGGTTAGCCAATACCTGTGCGACCTGTCCAGAAACACCATAGATGTCACGTGTTATTTCACCATACTTATCTTGGATAACATTTAAGTTATCGTGGAAAGATTGGTTAACCGCCGCCAAGATTTCTCTTTGGTTAGCC
Source organism: uncultured Alphaproteobacteria bacterium (assembly GCA_937900435.1). Taxonomy (GTDB): domain Bacteria; phylum Pseudomonadota; class Alphaproteobacteria; order Rs-D84; family Rs-D84; genus Enterousia. The sequence continues at coordinate 811 of CALCEG010000025.1, read as the reverse complement.
ATTGTGTTTTGGTTGTCAAAGCCCTGTTGCATTTGGTTTTGCAACGCTTCTGTTCCAAAGAACCCGCGACCACCAAAGCCGCCAAAGCCACCGAAGCCACCGCCCATCAACAATACCAAGAACAAGATGCCCATCATATCGTTGTTATAGCCGAAGCCACCGTTCATATATGGGAAACCGAAACCATTGCCCCAATGATTCCCTAATACTGCGCCCATATCCGCAGGTGTCATAGCATTTTCTGCCATAGTTTTTTCCTTTTAGTTAATTTGTCAAACCCGCTTGACGTAAAACATCTGGGGGAAGTTGATTTAAGTCAAACCCACGAGATTTTGCAACGTTGCGAATCGTTTCGCGTTGCTGTTCTGGTGTTTTACCCGCCATCATTTGATTGACAGTCGCCATCAGTGGGTGATTTGCGAATTTCCCTTGCATAAACATATTAAGCAACATTTGTGGATTCATTGCCGACCCCTATGTTTAACTTTTTTTCTATGTTTTCAAGGCGACCCAGTATCTCTTGCGTATCAGTTTTTTTGGTCTGTTCGCCTGTTAAAACATAGGTCTTGGTTTCCATAAGTCCGTCATTATTCATACGGCGCAGGAAAATCTTGCCGTCACGGTGATTTAACCCTAGATAAATAGTATTTGGCATTGGGTTTATCGTTGATAATTGTTCCGCAGATTCAACGGTATAAGTGACAATCTTGGGTTCAATCTGTTGTGGTAGATGTTGGATTGGCATAGCCTGCGGTTGTGGCGCATAAGGCTGATAAGGATAGTTATTATACGGATTCATAAAAAACTCCTA
>CALCEG010000024.1 GCA_937900435.1 uncultured Alphaproteobacteria bacterium | reverse complement strand
GTGGTGTGTGTTTTATGGCGGAGTTGTAACATTTGACGGTATTGGATATCCAATTTACAGGGATTAACAGGGATTTTGTTATAGTGATTTTTGCAAAAATACTGATTTTTAGGCGTATTATTTGGGAATGTTTGCAAGAATAACAGGGAATTTATTTTGAATATCAGCGATTTTTGGCAGATAACCATTTGATTTTACACAATTGTCGTTTTTTCTGTATTTCTGGGGTACCGGTGGTACAATTTGAAATGAAATTAAGGAGATTTAGATGATTGATTTTTTTACTGACGACTTCAAATTTAGATCATTGTTTCAAAATCATTTAAACATCGTATTCGCTGCATGGGGAATGGTGTGTCCAGATATTGCTGAAAAATTCGAATTCGAACAATATGATGTTTTGGCACAAGATATACAAAATCTGATGATATTGACTGCTAAAAAACATGGTAATGGATTGGTCGGATTTCTAACAAACACTAATCAAAAAATGCTGATACAATCTGGTTTTGATAATGAGTTATGGTGTAAAGCCGGGGTCCAATCAAGCGAAGAAAATAAACTGTTTCTTATTGGTGAAATCTTTATTCAAATAGATTGGATTTGGCAATTTATCTCAAATAACAACGAACCCTTATCACGCAAACAATTGAAAGAATTGTTTATGCGTACTGACGTATTGCGCGGAATGGTCGATGACTTATCAACTGTATGCGTTAATGGGAAAAGTGCTAAATCTGGTGGTAAAAAAACAAATCCGATACGCGAACGGTGCAAGACAATAATTCAATCACCGGAATATAATATCAGACCAAGTGATGCCAGGGCGCATTTGGCAGATACAATCCAAAAAATCAAAGATATATACTTTGGTTTGTATAAAGAGCCAGTGCAAAAACCTAATAAAAAAGGCGGCGTCAGCCCGTCTGATAAAACAATTACGAACTGGATTTATGAATTTTCCACAAATAATTTACCCGGTAAGCGCGCTTAGAGAACTCTGTTGTTGAATATCAAATCCTGTCCACATATATTCGTTGTGAATTAACCAAAGGTGTATGCAATGACAGAATTAAATATTGAAACCCTAAACATCGAACAGATAAAACCATATAA
>CALCEG010000023.1 GCA_937900435.1 uncultured Alphaproteobacteria bacterium | reverse complement strand
TGAGCAAACGGTTGCGTTGCGTCAGCGTCTGGCAAATGGGGAAAAAGAAAAGGATATTCTGCCTGATGCGTTTGCGTTGGTGCGTGAAGCGTCGGTTCGCACAATTGGATTGCGTCATTTTAATGTTCAGATGATTGGCGGTATGGTTCTGACAAATGGTCAGATTGCCGAAATGAAAACCGGCGAAGGTAAAACATTGGTTGCAACTTTGGCTATGTACTTAAAGGCATTGCATGGCAAGGGTGCGCACTTGATTACAGTGAATGATTATTTGGCATCACGCGACGCGTCTTGGATGGGCGAAGTTTACAAGTTTTTGGGATTAACTGTTGGTATAATTCAACACGATATGACAGACGAAGAAAGACGCGCTGCATACGCGTGTGATATCACATATGTCACAAATTCGGAACTTGGCTTTGATTACCTGCGTGATAATATGAAGTTTACCAAAGAACAACAGGTTTTGCGCCCATTCTTTTATGCAATCGTTGACGAAGTGGACAGTATTTTAATTGACGAAGCGCGTACTCCATTAATTATTTCTGGTCCTGCCGAAGATACCAGCGAACTGTATAACAAGGTTGACGCGGTTGTTGCGCAGTTTGGCGCAGACGACTTCAAGAAAGACGAAAAAGACAGACACGTTGTTTTAACTGAAACAGGTGCCGATAATGCGACCCGTCTGTTAAAGGAAGCGGGCTTGCTGGTTGGCGATAATTTATACGCTGCTGAAAACGCGGCATTGGTTATGCATATTCAACAGTCTTTGTTGGCACACCATTTATATCAAAAGAACGTAAATTATGTTGTCAGAAATGGCGAAATCCTAATCGTAGATGAATTTACGGGGCGTGTTATGTCTGGACGCAGATTTGGCAAAGGTTTGCATCAGGCCATAGAGGCTAAAGAACGCGTTCGTGTTCAGCCAGAAAATCAAACGGTTTCCAGTATTTCTTATCAGAATTTGTTCCGTCTGTATCCGACTTTATCTGGTATGACAGGTACTGCAATGACAGAAGCAGCCGAATTCGAAGAAATCTATAAACTGCGCGTTGTATCGATTCCGACAAATCGTCCTGTTGCGCGCGTTGATCATCATGACGAGATTTATCTGAACAAAGAAGAAAAGTATGATGCGATATTGAAACAGATTTCCGATTGTGTTACGCGCAAGCAACCTGTATTGGTCGGAACGGTTTCTATTGAAAAATCCGAAGAACTGGCGGCAATCGTTCGCAAAAAACTGGGGATTGAACCTGCAGTTTTGAATGCAAAACATCACCAATCCGAAGCGAAAATCGTTGCCCAGGCTGGTGCGCCTGGTGCGGTTACGATTGCTACAAATATGGCTGGGCGCGGTACAGATATTAAACTGGGTGGTAATGCCGAAGAATTGATTGCTGCGCTGGATTGCGAAGCGGACGATTTCGAAGATAAAAAGAAAGAAATTTATGCCACAATCGAAGCGAACAAGAAACAGGTCTTGGACGCAGGTGGTTTGTATGTAATTGGGACAGAACGTCACGAGTCGCGCCGTATTGATAATCAGTTGCGCGGTCGTTCTGGGCGTCAAGGCGACCCTGGTGATTCTAAATTCTTTTTAGCGTTGGACGATGATTTGATGCGAATCTTTGGTGCGGCGCGTTTGCAGGGTATGTTAACAACGTTTGGTTTAAAATCAGGCGAAGCTATTACTCACCCATGGATTACCAAGGCATTGGAAAAAGCCCAAAAACGCGTAGAAGCACGATATTTCGAAGCGCGTAAAGAATTGCTGAAATACGATAATGTTATGAACGAACAGCGTACTGTTATCTACAAGCAGCGCGATGATTTGATGGTTTCTGAAGATTTGTCGGATCTGGCCAAAGAAATGATTGGTGATGTCGTAGAAATTATTTGCGAAAACAGTATTCCAGAAAAGTCTTTGCCAGCAGATTGGAATTTGAACGGTATTCACAATGCAATGTTGCGCGTGTTCGCAATGGATATTACCGACATAGAAAAATGGAAAACAGACGAAGAAATCACAGAACGCAAGGCTTATGAGGTTTTGTATAATCTGGCCTTGCGCAGATATGAGTCTCAGGCGACAAAATATGGACCTGAATTGATGCAGATGGCATCTCGTCAAATGATGTTGGGCGCGCTAGATTCTGTTTGGAAAAAGCATTTACAGCAAATGGATTATCTGCAAAGCGCAATCGGTTTGCGTGGCTATGCCCAGAAAAATCCATTATACGAATACAAACGCGAAGCGTTGGATTTGTTTAAAAATACAGTAAATAACTTCAAGATTATGTCTGTATCGTATATCAGCCGTATGGAATTGACACGCGAAAATGTTGCCGCAACTGCGGCAGAACACGCAAAACACGATGCGGGTTTAAATCAGGCTGCTGGTATGGATGCGCGTCGTAACGCGTTATGTCCATGCGGTTCTGGTCAGAAATTCAAACATTGTTGTGGTAAACTGCACTAATTTTAGTGCAGTTTAGCATATTTGTTCTTTTTTTATTGTATTTGCTGATATATTTAAACGACAAAGGAAAGGGGAAATGCAGCAATTTATTCATCTTCGTACACATTCCAGATTTTCTGTTGGTGCCAGCACATTAACCATCAAGGCGATTCCAAAATTATGTGCGGCAGCTGGTATGTCTGCGTGTGCGTTGACTGATACGAATTTGATGTCAGGTTGTGCAGAATTTTCTGATGTTATGCCATCGAATAAGTTGCAACCAATTATCGGTATTGAAATCACATTGAATCATCATAATGCAGACCCCAAGATTTTACGCGCAGGTACATTGTCAAAAATTGTATTGTTGGCCCAGAATCACACAGGTTATCTGAATTTGTGCGATTTGAACCGAATAATGTATATGCGCACAGAAAATCATCACTTGGGGCCATACATAACGTGGGACGAATTGACAGAACACAGCGAAGGCTTAATTTGTTTGTCTGGGGCGCATTTAGGCCCGATTGGAATGGCTGTTTTGAATACCCAAGAAGACTTAGCGCACAATTACGCCCAACGATTCCTTGATATATTTGGTAATCGCTTTTACATTGAAATTCAACGTCATGGATTCAATGAAGAAATCAAGACTGAACCGACTTTCTTGTCGCTTGCGCGCGATTTAAATATACCGATTGTTGCGACCAATGACGTTTGCTTTGCGTCTGATACGGATTACGAGGCTGCTGATGCGTTAAGTTGTGTTTTGGGACAAACCAAGGTTATTGACCCAGAACGCGCCAGAAAATCATCGGAACAGTTCTTTAAGTCTTATGAACAGATGTCGGAAATTTTTTCTGACTTACCCGAAGCGATTGAAAACACTGTTGTTATTGCCAATCGTTGCGGTTTTATGGTAAACGTTCATGAAAAGCCACTGTTACCACGATTTGGTGACGATTTAGAAACAGAATGTCAAATGTTGCGCGATAACACAATGAACGGCTTAAAAAAACGTTTAGAGCAGCATGGAATCACAGACAGTGCCCCTTATTATGAACAGGCGGAATTTGAACTGGGGGTTATTATCGGTATGGGCTTCCCAGGATATTTTTTAATTGTTGCAGATTATATTGATTGGTGTCGTAACAACGATGTTTTGACTGGGCCTGGGCGTGGTTCTGGGGCAGGTTCTATTGTTGCGTGGGCGCTGGGGATTACAAACGTTGACCCGTTAAAGTACGGATTACTGTTTGAGCGTTTCTTGAATCCCGACCGTATATCTATGCCGGACTTTGATGTTGATTTTGAACCAACTGGTATAGAACGCGTATTGGCGTATGTTTGTGATAAATATGGGCATGATTCTGTATGTCGTATTATTACATTTGGCAGTCTGCAAGCGCGCGGTGCAATTCGCGATATTGGTCGTGTTTATGGTATGCCGTATTCAAAATCGGACAGGTTATCAAAACTAATTCCCCAAGACGCAAAAAACCTAAAAGAAGCGGTCGGAATGTCCGTTGAAATCCAAGATATTTTAAATAATGACGAAGATTTAAACAAGGTTGTTTCCATTGCCGAAGATTTAGAAGGTTCGTTAAGAAATTTGGGCCAACACGCCTGTGGCGTGGTTATTGGCGACCGTCCTACGACCAAGATTGCGCCAGTATATCGCGACCCTGCCAACCCATTGCCATCGTGTCAATATGACGGTAAATACCTGGAAAAATCCGGCTTAATTAAGTTTGACTTCTTGGGACTTGAAACATTGGTTGTGTTAAAATACGCCACCCGTCTGATACAGCAAACACGCGGAATAAACATCGATTTAGATAAAATTCCAACAGACGACCCAAAGACAATGAAGTTATGGCAACAAGGTTTAACCGAAGGCATATTTCAATTCGATGCCCCATTTGTGCAACAGACCTTACGCAAAATGCATCCGACCAGTTTTCTTGAAATATCTGCATTAAACGCGCTAAACCGTCCTGGACCAATCGCCTTTATTCCTCAGTTTATTGCGCGTATGCATGGCGAAGAATCTATCGAATATGTTCACCCAAAGGCAGAACCAATTCTAAAAGAAACATACGGTATTATCGTATACCAAGAACAGGTTATGCAGTTAACGCGTGCTTTGGCTGGGTTTACGCGCGGTCAATCGGACAACGTACGCAAGGCGATGGGTAAAAAGATTATCGCAATGTTGGACGAACTAGAAGGCAAATTCTATGAAGGCTGCGAAAAAGAGGGGACTCTTGACAGGGAAATTGCCAAAAACCTGTGGGAAAAGTTCAAGGATTTTGCGAAATATGCGTTTAACAAATCACACGCGATTGCGTATTCTATTGTTGCAAACCAGTGCGCATATCTCAAGGCAAATTATACACCAGAATTCTTAGCTGCATCTATGTCCAGTAATTTAAACGACACTGACCAATTGGCGATATTTGTGGACGATGCCAAGACGAACTTTGGTATACAGATTGTTGCGCCAGACATCAATCAAAGTGAATCTTTGTTCACTGTCCAAGACGGCAAAATTGTTTACGGCTTGGCGGCGTTAAAGGGTGTTGGAACGGTCGCGACTGATGCGATTGTTGCCGAACGTAACGCAAACGGTCGATTTAAAAACCTTACAGATTTTGCCAAACGTTGCGCCCATATTATGAATAAGCGTATACTGGAAGCGTTTGCCAAAACCGGTGTTCTTGATTCACTGGAACCTAATCGTGCTGCGATATATATGAATGCCGATGCGATTTTATCATACGCAGCAAAATCCAAAGACGGTGCAAATATGTTGTCTTTGTTTGCGAACACTGTCGAAGACGATGTCCAAGAAGACAGATTAGGCAAAAATTTACCAAAGGTAGAACCTTGGACATTTGGTCAACGGCTTGAAAATGAGTTGTCAGCATTAGGTTTTTATATTTCCGCGCATCCACTGGATCAGTACAAACATTTAATCCAGCGCGCTAACTTAGCGACTAGTGCGGGGCTAGAGGCTATGGGTGACCGCAAGCCGGTACAAATTGCCGCGATTGTAAACTCGTTTGGTCGTCGTCGTACCAAGACCGGCAAGGAAATGATAACGATTAATGCGTCTGACAGTTTTGGCAATATTGATGCGGTCGCGTTTGGCGATTCTGCGATTGAATTTGCCCAGATTTTATCAACTGAAAACGCTGTTATTATTGCTGGCAAGACCTCTAATCGTGATGACAGGGTGTCTATATTTGTGGATTCGATTACACCGCTGTCAGAATGGGTTGCAAAGATTGCGAAAAAGATTACAATGAACATTCGCGACAGAATGGTTCTGCAAGACGTTAAAAAAGCGATTGTTGCGTTGCCGCGTGGCTATACGCGTGTTGAACTTGTTTTGCATGGTGCGGACAAGGTTGCGACCGTCGCATTGCCCGGTGGGGTTGAGCTTGGATCGACCACAATTGCGGATTTGACAGCATTGGGACTAAAAGTGGAAATTGAATAAAATGACGAACAAACAAAAACATATTCCTGTATTGTTAAGTTCTGTGTTAAGCGCGCTTGGCGATATTCAGGGCAAAACAATTATCGATTGTACCTTTGGTGCAGGTGGCTATTCGCGCGCATTTTTATCGCGTGGCGCGAACGTAATTGCCTTTGATAGGGACCCAAATGTAGTATCAGACGCGGAACATATTGCCGCAGAATATCCAAATCAATTCCGCTTTATTCCACAGACATTTTCGCATATATCAGAATTGGGCGAAATGGTTGATGCGATTGTGTTTGACTTGGGTATTTCTTCGATGCAGATTGACGTCCCAGAACGTGGTTTTTCATTCCGTTCTGATGCACCGCTTGATATGCGTATGTCGTCCACTGGTACAACTGCGGCACAGTTAATTGCGGACAGCGACATAAACACATTGGCGCAAATTTTGCGTGATTATGGGGACATTCGTCGGGCGTCTTTGTTGGCGCGTGTTTTGAAAGAAAATTCACCAAAAACAACGTTTGAATTGCGAAACTTAATCCATAATGTCAAGGATGTTGCGCCTGTTTTTCAAGCACTACGAATTGCCATAAATGACGAGATGGGCGAACTTACCCGCGCTCTAAAATCAGTCCCTGATTTATTGCTGTGCGGTGGCAAATGTATATGTGTAACGTTTCATTCACTGGAAGACAGAATTGTCAAAAATACCTTTCGCGAATGGACGACTCCGATTGGCGACCCACGAATGCCTATTTTGCAACCGGCACCATTTTCGTTAATCAAGACCGCGCTTCCAGACGAAACGGAATTGTCTGACAACACGCGTTCGCGTTCTGCACATATGCGCGGCGTGATAAAATCCTGTTAACTAACTTTTTTTGTTTTTCTACTCACGCCCTCGTCATTCCCGCGTAGGCGGGAATCCAGTGCCCCGCAGGGAATTTTCTTCCTTTAATTTCCTCCTCCCTTGGGGAATTCGATAATTTTACAAAACTTTACAAAATAGTGTTGACCTATATGATTGTTTTTTTGTACGATAAACTAAAACAACAAAAGGAAAGGAACAGAAATGAAACATATTTTATCTGCATTTTTCACAATGATTGCCACAATTTCGGCGGCCGGTGCAGTTTGTCCGGTATGTACGGTTGCGGTTGGTGCTGGACTCGAAGGTGCGCGTCTGCTGGGTGTTGACGATGTTATAACTGGTATTTGGGCTGGGGGGCTAACGCTGTCGTTATTTTTCTGGACGGCAGGTTGGCTAAAGAAACATGGCGTAAAGAATTTATTTTGGCAAATTGTTGTGCCGTTTGTCGGTTATTACAGTATGCTTGGTTTGGTTTATTTATTGCCAGACGTTTACTTTGGTTTAAACACACTGTGGGGTATTGACAAGTTCTTGTTGGGCATTATTGTCGGTACTGTTGCGTTTTACTTTGGTGCGCGTTGGTATGTGTCGATTAAGCGCAAGAACGGTGGCCACGCACAATTTGCCTTTCAAAAGGTTGTTGTTCCACTGTCATTTTTAATCTTGGCAACAATAATATTCTGGCTGATAACCAGACAAACGGTCGGCTGTGGATTTTAAATAAAATGAGAAGCCCCCGGAACGATTTTATCGCGCAACGCATAGTTCAGGCGGACAACGTTAAAAAGGCAAATCCGCTGGACTTGTCTTCTGACCAAGATTTAACGATTGGCATAATGAATTTGATTGCCATCGAAGAATTGACGTGCCCGAACAGCGAATTGCACAAAACCATTTCTGGGATTCGGGGTGATTTACTGTCGCGAATTGTGCTGCGCGGTTCAGAATTGTACGACGTTTCGTTTATGTTATTAGGTCGTGCGATGTCTTTGGCTGAAACTGCTGCGCACGCATCTGGGGCAGGGGCGTATAAAATATACGACAGTGCGTACGAAGCCTATTCGTTATTTTGGGGCTTAAATATGGGCTTGATTGACATTGATACCGCAAAAAAATATCAAAGCGCATAATTAAGTGTTGATTTAAATACAGGAAAAATGGTAAAATGCAAAAAAGAGAGAGTCGAAAGTGAAGAAATCTTTTAACAAAATTTGTCGGTTTTCTGCGGTTTTTGCGTCTATTTTATGGGCGGTTTCATCGTATGCCGCATCGGAAAATCCGCGTTCTGCAACTGTTGAATCTGGCGCACGCACTGCACGCACTGCCACGCGTGTGGTTAATCGGGACAAGGGCGACAGTATTCGTGGTGTGATGTCTGGTTCTGGGCGTGTTGCAACACAACAGAAAAAGGTTATTACTGGGCGCGGCGCATCAAATACTGTATCACGCAGTGCCGCGCGTCAGTCTGTAATTGGTTTGTCGAATCGGTCTGCGGTTACTGCGCCACGTTCTGCGATGACTGCGATTTCGCGTGCGGCGGTACGTCCATTTGGCGGTGCACATTCTGCACGCAGTGCAAAAAAAGTTTCTGATACCGGTATGGCGCGTGTTGCATCTTTGTCGCGTGCGACTGCGGTATTTAACGATATTTCCAAGATTGGTGGCGGTTATGCACAATGTCGTGAATCTTATGCGACCTGTATGGATCAGTTTTGCGCAAACGCGAACGATACATATCGCAGATGTTATTGCAGTGAAAAGTTCACAAATTTCCGCGATACAGAAAACGCACTTGACCAGGCCAAGGTTTTATTACAACAGTTCGAAGATAACAATCTGAACGCGGTCGACAAATCTGCGGCCGAAGTTAACGCGATGTACAGTGCCACAGTGGGCGAAGCTGCAATTAAAACAGACGTCAGTGGTGCCCAGGCATTGTTAAATTCAATCGGTGATTTATTAAGTGGTAAAAAGACCAGTATAGAAACCCCTGTAAACACTAACAGTGGTTCTTTGGGCATAATGTCATTGGATTTTTCGACCAGTATGGACGACATTTGGGGTGGCGGCAGTTCGTCTTTTTTTGGCAGCAACGATTCTGCAACAGATATGACCGCGCTAGAAGGCAAATCCCTGTTCAACACATCCAACAAGCAATGCTTGGAAATTATATCCGATTCGTGTGAAAATCAGGCAGTTTTAAATATGGCGACCAGTGCATATGGCATTATGATTGCCCAAGACTGCAATATGTACGAAAAGAACGTTGAAAAAAAGCGCGAACAGGTAAAACAGGCCGTTCGCCAGGCTGAAAAGGTTCTGCGTGATGCCCGTCTGGAAGAATATCGTGCCCACAACTCGGCGGACGTAAACGAATGTCTGACCAAGGTGCAAAACGCGATTAAGACGGATGTTGCATGCGGCCCAAATTATGAACGCTGTTTGGATTATACAGGGCAGTATATTAATCAGTCTACTGGCGAGCCAATTTATTCTCCAGAATTATTTAATTTAACATCTATAATCCAACTAGATGGGAATGCAGATGTCTTGGCAGCGTCGGGTAACGAAAAATTCGCAAAATTCCTGGACGAACGCAAAATGTTCGCAACCAGTGCGCTTGATTCCTGTCGTGATATCGCGGACACTGTTTGGACTGAATTCAAACGTGCGGCATTAATCGAAATTGCCCAGGCCCAAGACGAAAAAATCGAAGAAGTAAAAATGTCCTGTGTCAGCACTATGGCTGAATGTTACGACCGTCAGGCTGGCGCACTCAAAGAATTTGATACAACCCAATCTCAAAATACAGGTGCAATATCTGCCTATGCAGCAAAATCAATGTGTGCTGACAAGGTTGCAGCTTGTACCAATCTATATGGGTGTAAGACCGCAAAGAAAGACGATAAAGGTAATTACGAAGTCCCAGAATCCTGTCCGTTGTGGGCATTTGTTGATGCCGTTGACGACACGCGTGTGGCCGAAGGGTGCGCAGATGCCGTACAAAAATATGTAAACGATTTATGTACACCATCCAGTGGCGACAATGGCTTCCCATGGAACTGCCGTAACACAACATTTGCAAACCCGATTGGTATACGCATTACTAGCGATTTTTCCCATACTGACAACGCAAGTACCTTTGAAGGACTGGTAGTGCAACGCGCGCTTGATTTATGTTGGGATCCAACAAAAAAAATAAGCATAGACGGAAAAAGTTATAACGAGCTTGCCGCCGATGCGCAACGTGCGGTTGCAGATATAATCGAAGACACCAAAGAACAACTGGAATACCAATTGGATGAAACTTGCACAAAATTAGATGGTTATTGGTATACTACGGATTATAAAGATGGTAATTATGACAATTTTACCCCATTGACCGCATTCTACAGTGCTGTTTATGGTCGTACCCCAGATGCAAAAGAAATCGGCAAGGGTATGGGTGCATGTATCGAAAACACGACAATGGTACGTTGCTTGGATTATAATTCTGGCGAAGAAAATCCGGTTGCAACATACGATTCTGTCAAAGATGAATGTGTCTTCACAGACAATTGGTACAAAAATCAGTGTGAAATGGTTCTTAACGGATATTATGAAAATGGTATTTGTTATACGGAAAACAACTAGTAAGGATTTTTGACATGAAAGAAAAAAACTTTTTATCAGTATTATTCTCAGCACTTTTTTTTGCGCCATTTGTAACATCTGTTTATGCAGAAATCGGCGATGACAACGATGCTTGTTATTATGCCAGTGGTGGCGGTGGACATTATTATTTTTGTGGCGAATTCCATAAAGGCGACACATGTGATGGGCATAAATATCGGCCTGCTTTTGACACAGAATATGGTTACGATCATGGCGATAAAAAGACAATGGATGATGGTGGAACTTATTTTTGTTGCAACAAAAATGGTGTAAAAGAATGGAAGAAATCCACAGATACAGATTGGATTACAAAGACCGAAACCAATACTGAATTAAAAACAAACCCAGACGGTACGACTTCGTTATGCACAACAACAACAAAGTATACGGTATGTAGTGGAGAAGATAATCATGACAGTGTTGTTACCGAGTGTCATAATTGTACGGAAACTGCACCATATTATCGCAATGGCGAATGTACTACGTTTTGCGGTCAGACAGATTACACAATGGCGTTTGAGGGTGTAAATTCAAATAATTGTATTGAATGTAAAACTACCAAAACCCAAGGAATCGCAGAAATTGATATGTACGGTTGTAATTGGAGTGCTGGAAAAAAATGGGACACCAATAGTAATCAATGCGTCAACAAAAATGCTGGCGACACCCCCAAAGTTACTCTTTTTAATGTATGTGTGAAATGCAATCCAGAAACACAGTTTTTTGACACAAAAACGAAAAGGTGTGTCACAAAATCTGAATTACCACAAAAAAACAAAACCGAATTAAGACAGTGTTGGACCGCGTTTTCAACCGCTGCTTATAGATGCTGTATAGAATACGGCGCTGACCAACTTGAAAATTATAACGACAAGAAGAACCCAGACGATATATCTACAAAAGTGGGTTGCTGTGTGAATGGGGGAACTTGGAACGGCGTCTCTTGTCAAATCGGGATATCCGATATAAAAATAATTCGTTCTTATTAAATACCGCCCTTCGGCGGTATTTTTTTCTTATCCCACAGCACACACGCCCTCGTCATTCCCGCGTATCGGGTTCTACTCACGCCCTCGTCATTCCCGCGCAGGCGGGAATCCAGTGCCCCGCAGGGACAAACACACTCCCATCGCCCGTATCGGGTTCTACTCACGCCCTCGTCATTCCCGCGCAGGCGGGAATCCAGTGC
>CALCEG010000022.1 GCA_937900435.1 uncultured Alphaproteobacteria bacterium | reverse complement strand
TACTTTTATCGTCCAAATACCGCACCAAGAAACAACAGTCGCAACCGATAATATATCAAGCGATTTTGATTTAGATATATTATTCGAAGACGAAGATATCATTGTTGTAAACAAACCGCGCGGTGTTGTTATGTATCCATCTGCTGGGAACAAGACCGGCACATTGGTGCAAAATATATTGGCGCACACACATTTATCTGCGCTTGGTGGTGAAACCAGACCGGGGGTTGTTCATCGTCTGGACAAGGACACCAGCGGTATAATGGTTTTTGCAAAATCAGATGCAGCGTTTCGTGGTCTGGTTCAAATGTTTTCTGCACACGATTTAACCCGAAAATACATTACCTTTGTTTGGGGTATACCAAATTGGACCGAGGCTGAGATAACAGGAAACATTGCACGTTCATCACGCAACAGACAAAAGATGTCAATGGTAAAAACAGGTGGCAAGCCATCGCACACAGATGTTGCTGTTGTTAATGCTTGGTCGCGTGTTGGGGTGTCGCAAATGCGTTGTACATTATATACTGGGCGCACGCATCAAATCAGGTTGCATTTATCTGCACATGGCTTTCCGGTATTATGCGACCCATTGTATGGCCGCGGTTCGACCAGATTGGGGTCTGTGCGCAACGAAGAATTATTGGATTTTTTAAAGAATCACGATGGCCAAATGTTGCATGCCGAAGTACTGGAATTTAAACATCCAACGACCGGCGAAATGATGCGTTTTAAAACGCGTATGCCTGATGATATGTTGGAATTAAAAGAAATCCTAGAAGACGCATAACAAATGTTATGCGTTTTTCTTTTTTGTCTTTTTATGTTTTTGATTATCGCCCAAGATTTGCATCTGCATTTGCAAGATTATATTTTCTTTATCTTGGATTTGTTTCAATAACGATTGATTTTCCAGTTTAATCTTGTCCAGCGTTTGACGGTTAACAATCAGTTTGTCCGCCAAAGAACGATTGCGTTTATGGTTTAAATAAAACCCAAATGTAGCCCCCATTATTGCACCAATAGACGCACTGAACACATCAAAAAGAGTATCAAGTATTACCATAATGTAATAATAACATTATACATTACGATATTCACTGGGTTTATTTTCTTAATCCTGTTTTCTTATCAATCCAAACTTGTTCGGCTGCGATTTCCATCATTGGCATATCTGATTTGCTGTCTGAATAAGCACGAACTACGCGTGGTATATAGTTGTTTTCGCACGCCCAATCATCCATTGCTACGACTTTATTTTTGCCCCAGCATAAGAATTCGTATTTCCATGGTTTTTTCTTGTTTGTTTTCGAACAGAACACAGCATCGAATTTCATATCACGAACTAATTGTGGCAACAAATAATCAGGGCTAGCCGAAACCATAATAACCTTATTACCTGCATCACGTTCTGCCTGTACGCGTTCGCGCGCCCATCCAAAACGTTCGCGGCGATGTTCTCTGATAAAACCTGGGGCAAATTTTTTTATCAGTTTTGGCGACACAAAGCGTCTGATATTTTCGCGCCACCAAACCCCATCAGGATTAAATATACGCACAATTCCGCAAATACCAATAATTGGCAAGAATAACCAAGGACGAACACTGCGGCGAAAACAATAACGCGCAAACGCAAGATTAGAATCCAGTCCTGATAAAGTCCCATCAAAATCGAATAAAACAACATCTACTTTTTTTAACATAAAAAATCCTTTGGTGTTTGTGTTTGTTTGAATTATATCAGTCGTATATTTTTTCTGCAAGAAATTATCCCCCACTTTTTTGTGGGGGATTTTTTTATTTATGCAAACGTGGTTTCCATTTTCGTGCGCGTTCAATTAAAAAGAACAGTGCAGGCGTTAATGTAAATGTCCAAACCAAACTGGCCAGCATACCGCCAATCATAACCGCACCCATCGCGACTTTTAATCCATCAGCAGACCACAACTGTGGCACCATACCTGCGATAACTGCAATAGATGTCATCAGCACCATATTCTTTTTTTCTTTTAATTCGTGCCATAATGCGCTGTGTGCATCTTCGCCATTATTAATGCGATTGATTGTTGGTTCCAGTACCAAAATATTATTATTAACCACCAATCCGACCAACATAACGAATGCCAACATCGCGCCAACGTTCATTGTTGCCCCTGACAAGAACAACAACACAAACACACCTGCAAAACTGGTTAATATTGACGTAGCGATTGTGAGTGGGTGCGCCAAGGAATTTAATATCGCCGCCAATAACATATAGGTCAATATTGTTGCCAGCAAGAACGCGGTGCCTATTTCTTGACTGCTTTCTTGTTGTGTTTCTGACATACCGCCAAATTCTGCATAGTATCCTGTTTCCCAATTCATAGCATCAATTTCGGCTTGCACCTTCTTTTGAACGGGTCCCATTGTTGATTTACCAATATTGATATCCAGTTCGGTTAATCTACTTTTGTTTTTGCGGCGAATATCTGGTGTTGCAGGCGACATTTTTGTTTCGCCCAACGCTGACATTGGCACCATACCCTTTTGCGAATTGATATATACATTGTCAAACAAAGCCGCCGTTTTAAATGGTTTTGCGAATTCCAAAACGATTGGATATTCTTCACCGTTTTCTTTGTATTTGTAAGTATCGTTCCCAAACAGTGCTGTACGCAATGTTGTCCCAGCAACCGAATTTTTTACCCCCCAGAAATTCATTTTTTCTTGGTCTGGGATAAACTGAGTTTCCATTGCTGGTGCTTGTTGTGCGCGTACTGCGGATTGCACTTCTGGGATTTGATTTATTGCGTCTATCAGTTTGTTTGCATATTCATCACGCAACAAATCGTCTTCGCCGTAAATATTCAAGACCAAGTCAGATGATGCGCCCGATGACAATGCTTCACCAGCTTTGATTTGAATTTCAACGTCTGGGATATCAGAAATCGCGGGCAGTATTTTTTGAGCCAATTTTTTATCAGAAATACTGCGTTCAGATACATCGACCAATTCGATTGTAACGTCGATATTTTGCAATCCTTGGTCGCCAATTTTTACTGTTGTGGATTTGACTTCAGGGAATTGCACTAAACGTTGTTCAATTTGTTTTGCGATTGCTTCTGATTTTTCAAATGTTGCCCCCATTGGTGCGCGTGCAGTAATTGATATTTCATTAGCGTCTGTTGACGGTGAAAATTCATTTCCAACAAATCGCGTTAACATTACCGACCCGATAAAGATTAACACGACCATACCAATAACGCGCCATGGATGTGCGATTTGAAATTCGTACCATTTGCGTAACCAACTATCTTGTGGATTTTTTTGTTCGGTCTTTTTTGTTTGTTGCTTTTTACCGGTCAATCTTAAAAATTTTGCAATCATCATTGGTGTTAACGTGAACGAGAACATCAAAGACAATATCGTCAAATACACAACTGTCAGTCCAAATTGCACCATAAATTGTCCTGCGATACCGCCCATAAAGGCCAAAGGCAAGAACACAACAACATTTGTTCCAACACCGGCCAGAACAGAAACAGCAACTTTTTTTGTTCCGTCTATTGCGGCGTCTTCTGGCTTTTTCCCTGTGTGCAGTTCCAGCAATGCGGCTTCAATCAAAATAATTGCGTTTGATACCAGTGTTCCTAATGCAGACGAATATGCCAACAACGTCATAACGTTAATTGTAAACCCAGATGCGTCCATAAAGAAGAAACCAGCGACCAGCGATGCAGGAATCACAACGCCTGCAATAACAGTGGAACGCCAGTTGCGCGTAAACACCAGTAAAACCAAAACGGTTAACACAACACCCAAAATAATGCCGTTAATAGTGTTGTCTGTTTCATCTGATATTGATGTCGAAGAATCAGACGAAATCATCATTTGTGCGTTTGGGAATCTGCGCGACAAGTCGGCTTGAAATTCTGGTAATTTTTTATGCAACTCGCTAGAGATTTTAATTGCATTACCATCAGAAGCTTTGACCACAGATGCGATTACAACAGATTCCCCGTTATAACGTGCGCCAGTATCTATATCGCGTGCCGCATCTGTAATTGTTGCGATGTCTGACAATACGAAATTATTTCCTTCGGCGGTTGTCAGATGTAAATTTTCAATATCTTTTATGGATGCAAATTCACCAACAAATCGAACACTCAAAGAATCACGACTGGTTTCGATTTTACCCCCAGGAACATTTAAGTTATGCGCCCCCAATGCAGCCACAACATCCATAACCGTAATACCATTTGCCGCCATTGAATCAGGATTCATCGCAATGCGAATTGCGCGTTCACGTCCGCCAAATACAGACACACTTGCGACACCACGAATAGCAGTGATTTTAGTAGACAATGTATTGTCCAGATATTCTTCTAAATCGCGTGCATCTGCCCCAGAAAAAACAATATCAACCACAGATTGTTCCAATGGATTTAATTTTTCTACCATTGGTTGTTCCATATCTGATGGAAATTCCATACGCAAAGAATCTAGTTTATTTTTTATTTCTGTGGATTTGTCGTTAACGTTTGCTTCCAGATTAAATTCGGCCATTACCATACCGCTGTTTTCAAAAACATAAGACGTGATTGATTTTAATTCTGAAATTTCGGAAATTGCGTCTTCGGCACGTTTAATAACCTGCGATTCCAGTTCGATTGGCGATGCGCCTGGATAAACAAAAGTTGCTGTCACCATTGGAAAGTCCACAGATGGCGAACGTTCAATATTCATCTTTGGAAATGATACCAGCCCTAAAACAACCCAGGCTAAAACAAACATTAATGTAGTAATTGGTCTGCGTACGAAAAACTTTAACATATTATGAATCCTTTGGTTGTCTATTTTACGATTTGAATTTTATCACCGGCATTTATTGTCGTCAGAATAACAACATCGCCGTCATTCAGTCCGCTTGAAACGTATGCGTTTTCTGCGTCTTGGTGCGCAACAACAATATCGCGTACATTTGCAACGCCGTTTTCTGCGATAAAGACTTGATTATTTGATATCGCATGCAGTGGCACAAAAAAACCATCTGCAGCAAATTCAGCGAATTGCAATCCATCATCTACACCTGTTGTGCGAACCAGATACATACCTGTTCCTAAGTCAACATTGCGCGACACATATTTTATGGTTCCATTTCCCACACGTTGACCTGTGTACAGTTTTTTTACCAGCGCCCCAGAAACGTATGCACGATTATTTTTGACGGATAAAGGTTCGTACAGAACCCCAATTTGTTTTTTTGCGGCCAGTGTTTCAACAGGTATGCCTTGCGTTTGTGAAACGCGCGCAATGTTGTATACTTCGCGTGCATTTTCGGATGCGACTGTTGCAAATCTAAAACCGGCCCACCCCAACATCACAGCGATAAAGACAATAAAAAAAGTATGTTTAAATTTTTTTGAATGAATTAATTTTTCGAATTTTTCCATTTTTTACTCACCTAATTTCTTGATTGATTCTGCAGACATTAAAATATTGTATTTTGTGCTTAGCAGGGCTAAATCTAATTGGTACAGCCCAGCTGAAACGTCCGCCAATTCAACCGCAGACGTTTGTCCAGACGCAAAACGATTTTGCGACAGTGTATATGTCTGGGCGGCTAAATCGCGTGCTTTGACCAAGGTGGACAGATTATCGCACAGGCGGTTATGCTGTTTTATTGCATTTTCGTATTTTTCTGCAGTCAGTTTTTTTGCTTTATCCAAATCTTCGCGCGCTGCGATTGCGTTCATTGCTTCGGCAGTTGCGTTTGCGCGATTCAGCCCCCCATTAAACAGTGGTACTTGCAATGCTAATCCCCAATATGCAGATTGACTGCCTTTTTTATCAAACAAATGACCGATATCGCCCGACATAGTGTTATAACTATAAGACGCGGTCGCTGCCAATGTTGGATATGCGTCTGCACGTTTAGAACGCGCCAAACTTTCGTACATATTTACTTGTTGACTCAAAATTTCCCATTCTGGCGTATTTTCTAGTTTTTTCATTTCTATTACGCTAAATTCGTTTGGGAAGTTATCCGTTAAATTTAATTCTTCGTTAACATCGATTCCTGCCATAATTTTCAACATTCTGTGCGCGGTATCACGATTAAATTTTGCGTCAGACACGTTGATTTCCTTGGTTGCGATATCTGATTCTATTTTCAACAGATTACTGCGGTGTGCACGCCCAGCAGATGTTAAATTTTTCTTGGCGGTTTTCGCGTTTTTCAAATCCCGTTCAGACAATTTTACAATTTCGTCTGTCATTTTTGCTGTCCAATACAAATCTGCTGCTGCATATTGCACTTCGCGTTTAGTTAATTCGCGCGCAGATTCAGACATTTTAACAGCGGACTTAAGCGACTTTACCGCATTGCCAATTTTTCCGAATGTGTATATAGGCTGTGTCAACGACAGTCCCGCCGAAAAGATATTGTCAGGAATTACAATATTTTCAACATCAGTCCCCAATGCGTCCGCCAATATTCCACCCAATTCAGGTGGCAATTGAATCGCGTTTGAACTTGTTGGATTTTCAATATTAACCATATTCATATACGAAACACTGCCATCTAACTTAAACCAGCGGCTTGCGTTTGCAGAATCAAGCGTTGCCTGTGCTTTTTCCAGGTTTGCTTCTGCTTTTTTCAAATCATTTGATTGTTGTGTTATTTTATTTACCGCATCATTCAGCGATAAATCCATTGCGCATACTGGCGCACAAATTGCAGTGGCACAAACTGCGCAAAATAACGAAACGATATACTGTTTAAGCATTATTAATCTCCATATTATTTAAAACATCTTTCATTGTACGCAATGCATCTGTCAATCGCGCTTCATCTTCTTTTGAAATATTTGCGAAAATTTTTTCGATACTGATACGGAACAAGTCTATTGATTTTAAGGCTAATTCCGCCCCTGATGGCGATACACAGTACCAAGTATTTCTGCGGTCATTTTCGTCAATAGTTCTGACGACATATCCGTCTTGTTCCAGTTTGCGAAACGCCGCGCACAGATTTGGTGCAGAAATTTGTTCGCGTTGCGCAATATCTTTCAATCGCGCTGCGCCCCCTTGGTGCAATCGCACCAATATGTATGTTAATTGACGTGGATAATCGGTTAGTTCGGCACGTTCCATGCGGATTTTATCAGCCAGTTTGGAAAAAGACCAAATATTGGCTTCCAATAAACGAACAAATTCCTTGCGCGACATATTAATCTCCTGTATAATACGGTTGTGTTCAGAAACGTTAAAAAACTTAATTATTATATGTTTTAACAAATTTAATGCAAGTACTTTTTTCTAAAAAAGAAATAAAAATTTTTGAAGCGGGACAAAAAGACTTGCAAAGCCGATAAAAATAATTATAATCGAGTTTATTATTGGGGTGTCGTCTAATGGTAGGACAAGAGATTTTGGTTCTCTTTATCATGGTTCGAATCCGTGCGCCCCAACCAATATTCAAACGCACCCTTGTGGTGCGTTTTAATATTGTGTGTGGCCGCGGTTCGTAATCTGCAACGTATGTTGCCGGTTCGACAATGAGTAGATTTGATAAGAGAAACGCAATCAAATCGTCAGGAATGCCCCGCAGGCATTTATGCCGAGGGAATTGAGTGCGCCCCAACCAGAATCAAAACGTTATAAGTTCAACGGTTTTTATTTTACTTTCTGCGAATTACCCAGCCATATAACTTTCTGTCTGTCGTTTTCAAAAATTGCGATTGGCATTTCATACATACAGGTTTCAACACCGTTATAAAATTCTTTGGTTATCACAGCGTGCTTTGATGCCGCGTTGTGCAATTCGTCAATGCGCTTCAATATAATTGTATCGCCTGGGTATCGTAAATGTTCATATTCAAATACGGGACTGCCAGTAACGATTTTATATATCTTGGACATGTCTGCGTAATCAATTTTTTCATCGCTGTTACGATTAAACCATTGGTAGTGTTTGTGGTTAATTCCTGGGGTGCACTTGAACATCATGTCGGCCAATTGGTCCAAGAATCTTTGTGGATTGATGTATTCTAAGTTTGCACGTTTTCCATTAACAGATATCACCTTGGTTTGTAAATCGTCAGTCTTGATATACGCAGGGCGATTTGGGTTATAAAACATTTTTAATGTTTCTAGTGTACAATCTGGTACTTCCAGAATTGTATTTTTATCAGTCAATTTATACGGCACAGATTGCAGGTTGATTGTCAGTGAATACGGCAAATTAAAATCCACAGTGTTATAACTTTGAATTGCATGTTGTGGTGTGCATGTTGTATATGTTAACTTTTTCCCAGATTGTGTCAGAAAAACACATTCTGCCCATCTGTATTTTTTGCGGTCGTATTGTGTTTTATATTCGATATTTACAGGACGTGCCATACTTTTGTGTTTTTGTAATATTGCCGCATTTAATGGAACCGTTAGCATTTTTTTGCCCTTTTTCTTTATTCTCTGCCAACCTCCACACATCAGCATTATAAACACCGCTGTGATTATCACGCAAGTAAAAACATATTGTATACAAGGGGAGATACATTAAGCATTGATTTTTATTCGGAAAGAACTATATGTATGGTATAATTCATTGAGAAAAAGAGGTAATTTATGCAAGATTTTTTAACGGTATTTAAAAAAGACAAAGGTGCGAAACTGGGTGCTGGTGACATTATACGGGTTCCAGACTTTAACGACAAAACGCATGAATTAGAAGCACTCTCTTTCGTACTATACGGCGATGCTACCAATGAAAATTTTTCAAATGCTGGCGACATGTTACCATGCATACATTTTAACAGCAAAACAAAATTTCCGTCCACCGATAAAATGCCAGATGGTTTTAATCCGCAACAGGTATTAGAAAACGGAAAAGCACCAGGTCTGAACATTGCTGATTTGCACACAATGGGAATTACAGGAAAAGGTATAACCGTTGCGATTATAGACCAACCGTTAAATACAGAACACATCGAAATAAAGGACAACATAGTTCACTATGAATCCGCAGGTTATCCTGAACATATAGAAGCACAGTTTCATGGAACAGCCGTATCAAGCTTATTGGCTGGAAAAACGGTTGGTGTCGCACCAGATGCAAAAATTGTTTATTTTGCAGCACCTGGAACAAAAACAAAAATGGCAATTGCAGACGAAAATTTCCAAAAAGTCTTGCGACAATATTTTCCAAAAAACATAAATTTTGAAGAAACAATAAAGGACATACTTGATGGCAGACATCAAACAAATGCAGAGTTTAGGTATAAAATAAACAAAATTATCGAAACTTTACCACCAGACATAAAAGAACAAGCCTTTTCTGTGAAAACTGAAATAGACTTTACACACAGGGCCAATGCACTGCGTAAAATCTTGTTTATGAACGCCAGATTACCGCAAGATAAAAAAATATCGGCTGTATCAATCAGCTGGGGAATGTTAGGCACAGACCCAGAAAGCGCAGAACTGATAAAAAAATTAATTGAAAGCGGTGTAATGGTTTTAACAACGGACTCTCATCGTTTTTATGGGAGCAAAGCAGCATTTACAACAATAGATAGAAACATGAATTCTGATCCTAACGACATAAAATCTTATGAAGCAGGATTTTGGAAAGCAAATAAAGATAATTGGCATGAACGCTTGTTAGTTCCTGCTGGCGGTCGTACAATTGCTGGTTACTTAGACTATGATGATTATATATATTGCGGCGCCAATTCTGGCATGTCGTGGTCAACACCGTATTTAGTTGGGGTTTATGCATTGGCAAAACAGGTTGCACCAAATCTGACACCGCATCATTTTTTTGAAGTCGCACAACAAACCGCTATATCAAACGGCAAAACAGGCGACAATAAAATTGTTCAACCACAAAAAATAATTCAACAACTGCAAAATGAGATGGTTTTACAACAGCAACAAATAGTCGGTAAAGATATGTAAAACTTAGTTCGCATTTCGTCTGCACTGGGTTAAACAAAAAACACCCCAAACAGGGTGTTTTCTGTTATTTCTGGTGTTTCTGTGTTCTTCTGTTATCTTTTAACGCAATAAAAGTAAAATCCTTGATTTGAATTAATTGTGCCATATTTTTTATGCCTTCATAGTCAGATTATATCACAAAAAAACCAAAAACAATCACGCTTTGCCTTCGTTTGACTTTGGATAGCAGAAATGAAAATAATATGTTATAATGTTGCTATATCAAAGGAGATTATATGGCAGGTAAAAAAAACGAACTTTTAATTGCAGCGAAAAACAAATTGCAAAACAAAGGGGTTGAAGATATACCACTTGATGACAAGACAAGAAGGCTGGTCTTTTCTACGATAAAACGCGAAGATGTGCTAATAGTGTCTGATTCGCCCATAAGTGATACTAACGATGACGGTGTTTATAAAATTGTTGACACCAAGGGAAATGTTTTGTTTGAGGTTTTAGTAAATCCATACTCTATACGATTGTTGCAACAGGGTAAAGTTATTGCACGTTGCGGTATAACAGTAATACGGGGCGAACTTGATGACGAGGTTAAAGTATCAGATGAAAATATGGATGACCTTGTTCGTCATATTTATTTAGATTACGAGATGCATCATAGCAAACCAATGTATGTCGGCAAAGAAAGATAATCAACCGCCCGATTGGGCGGTTAGTTTTAAGTGTTTTTTTGTTCTATACATTGTTGTACGGTAAAAAATTCATAAACACAATCGCAATATTTTTCATTAAACTTCTGTTGAAATGTTTCTTTTTTGTGTGTATTATTAATACGCTTTTTATATATGCGCTCCCATCGTCTAGCGGTCAGGACATCAGATTCTCATTCTGGTAACACGGGTTCGATTCCCGTTGGGAGTGCCAGTTTTTTTATAAATTATAATATTGACTCTTGACATCTTTGGTTTTTGTACTATATTTTATCAGGAAAAGCGTTAGAAACCAAAGGAGTGTATAATGGAAAATAAAGAAATAAAAAAAACTGATAACAGCAAGGCTTCTAAGATAGTCAGTTGGCTGGTGGCTTTGGCAGTTTTGGGGGTCATCTCGTTTAACGAAATCGCGAATTACAAAGTTCCGCGCGTAAATAAATCTGATATCAAGGCAAAAGAGATAGAAGTTGCTGCTAAACAAATGTGGCTAGAAATTTCTGTTGCAGAAGATTTAAAGCAGCCAGAAAAATACGACAGTATTGATGATTATTACTATATAGATAAAAGCGAAAACACAATACAAGCCCAGGATGCATTAAACAAGGCTCAGGCAGAGTTGGAAAAAATGCTGGCGGATAAGCACCTGGCTGACTCATTAACACAAATTCCAAAACTCGTACGTTTCAAGGAAAATGTAAAGAGTGGTCTTATAAAATATCATACCGCATGTTTAAACAGATTGACACGCTAATAAACAGAAACCGCCGATTGGCGGTTTTTTTATCCTAACATTGTGGTTATTTGGTCTTGCATTTGAAATGTACCCAACACAACCCACGCAATAATCGCAGATACCAATAAAATGCCGATACTATTTAAAATATTTGATACGCGTTCCATCTTTCGGATTGATTCTTCCAGATAATCATTTGCGACTTGGCTTAAATTATCGTCAAATCCGTTCATATCCGCGTAAATTATCAAATCGCCAATAATTTCATCATCTGGGAACTTGCGTCCTGTATTTGCCAATGCGACCCCCAGGTTGTCCCCGTTTGCAATATATCGCAACGCGCGATCCAATATGCTGCGTAAATATCTGTTCGCGTTATCTGCCAACAAGCGTAGCGCATCTGGGATTGTTCCGCCTGCTTTTACTATCGCTGCCAGCGACATCAGCCAACCAACAGATACCTGAATTTTATAGACATTCCATGGTGGCAGTTTATCAAAAATAACGCGTGCGCGCCCTGACCAATTTGGCAGACTTAGCCATATTGCAGTAATTAACAGTGCAAAAATAATCAAGACATAGTACCAGTATTGAATTGAAAATTCTGACAACGCAACCAAAGAACGTGCCATACCCGTCCATACTATTTCATTTCCGGCAACTTCGGCCAATGGTGGCACCAGATATATTCCGACCATAATTATAATCCCGAACGTCAGCCCCAGCAAAAACAGCGGATATGCGATTGCGCTGGTCATTGCGCGCCGAATACGCGCAGTGCCATTAACAACACGTCCTACGTTTTCCAACGCCACTGCCAAATCCGACAAATTCCCCGAAGATACCAACAGCGTTTCATCAGGTGGTACCCAACCGCGTGTCGCTTCCGAGAATGTCATACCGCGTTCCAGATTATGTTGCCATTGTCGCATAACAATCGCAAAAGGCTCGTTTGGTTTTGTTCCGTTCTTGGATTCGATAACTTCCAGTCGTTCCAGTGCATCAATCAATGTGAAATTATTACGCAACAGTGATGCCAGCTTGCGGCACAGTGTCATACGTTTTTCTGTGCTGGTACGAAAGACCCACTTTGCATATAATAATTCAAGTTTATTCATATTAATATGTCCCCGGTTCATTTACATAGCCGACCCAACGTTCCATTTCGTCTACGCTAATTATACCTTGCAGCATTAATGACGCGGCGGCTTCTTTTAATGTTCGTCCGTTCATATTTTCCAGCCAATATCGAATTGCGCCATCGGTGTTCCCCGATAAAGCCAACCCCAAGAATTCACTGTTTGTTATGATAATCTCACCGGCCTTTACACGACCTAGTGTCCCAGAACCGTTACAGTGCGGACATCCTTGTCCGCGCAGATATGCCTGACGCACCCCCAGTTCGCCATACATTTCCATCGTGCGTTTATATGCGCCACGTTCTGGGTGGTTTTCCAATGGTTCACGACAATTTGGACAGACTTTTTTAAACAACCGCATTGAAACTAATGCGCGCATCAAAGTTTCTTCTTTTAGTTTAAACGGCTCTATCCCTAAGTCTAATAAACGCGTCAGCGCAGCCATTGCAGAGTTTGCGTGCAATGTTGTCCAAACGTTATGACCAGACAGCGCGCCGCGTACAGTCAGTTGCGCAGCCGCCAGCGTGCGAATTTCGCCAACCATCAGCGTATCAGGGTCGCTACGCAGTGCAGCCGCCAATGCTTCGACATATTTTTCTTCGCGTTGTTCTTCGTTTGTCGTATTGACCACAGGCATCTGATGTGCGCCAAAAATCTTTTGTTCAACAGGGTTTTCAACGGTGATTAAGTTTATTTCATAGTTTCGTTCTTTCAGCATCAGTGCCATATTGCGCACCAGCGTGGTTGATTTTCCTGAACTGGTAGGGCCGGCAACAATTACCAAACCTGTTGGAAAAGAACGCATACGCGCCAACAATTTTTGTTCGTATGGTCCAAATTCTTGTTCTGATTTGATTCCTTGGGATGGGTTATCATACAGCAATCGCATAACGACATAACGGCTGCCGAATGCGATTGGGTTGAACTGCATACGCACCCCCAAGATTCCCGATGGTAAATACAGGTCTTTTGTTCCACGCAGTGGTGTGCGCCCATCTTTTTGTGCGGACTGATATTCGTTTTGGGCATAGTTTGCGTTTGACATATCAGACGATGCAAACGCGGCACGAACAAAGGATTCACCCCACTGTGAATTATATTCCATCACAGGTTGCATACTGCCATCGATACGAAAGTAAATAGTTGTTTGGTCTGCGACTTCGATATGAACGTCTGAAACTTTTTGTAATGCGGCCTTGGCGATAATATCGACAAAGTCCTTTTGCATTTGATTGTCAAAATCTACACGCGATCGCATTGTATCGCCAGCCCGCATTTCCTGGGTTTTATAAATATTAGAAATCAGGCTTAAATCAGAATAAAAAGGCTTTAATGTAACGCGTCCACGATGTTTTAACAAATCCAAGAAAGCCAGAACACGACCGTCGTATTGGTGTGTGCGCGAAATAATAATTTCACCACCCGAAAAATATGCGACCAGTCCTTGGGTGTCGTGTGGCAATTCCAATATCGCGCCTGTTGCGGTTAACAACCTGTTGCCATTAGAAAACAGATAGTCGATAATATCCTTGGAATCAGAATTTTCCAAACCGAACGGCACAGACGGCTTTTCTTGCGTTTTTTCGTTATCAATATTTTCTTTGTGTTTTTTCATGATAATTTTTTAGTTTCCATTGCTAACGTTCAATGTCTGTGTATTTCCTTCGGAATCGCTAAATACAACCCCGTCATAAACAGAAATTGTTTTTACTTCAAACCCGTCAAGTTTTTTTCCTGCGCCAATTCTTTTTGTTTGCCCTGTTGACAGGTCTTCAACAGTTGCCTGCAGTTGATTTCCGGCACCTACAACATTTACCAGGCGATATTTTTTTGATATATCGACTGTTGGTGCAGATTCATCATCGCGTGTTGTTGGTGTGCGATAAGTTGTTTTGTTTTCGGTTTCTGCCATCCAAGCTTCTTTTTCGCGTTCTATACGCGCTGCTTCTGCTTCTAATTTTGCTTTTTGTGTTTCGATTTCTTGCTGTTGTTGTTCTGCGCGCCCTGACAGAGTGTCAATTTCCATATGCAGTTTTATTTTTTCTGCAGCCAATCTGTCCAGTTCCAAGTCCAACTGTGCGCGTTCTTTTTCCAGTTGCATTAAAATTTTTTCTTGTTCTAAATTTGTAATTTGTTGGAACAGCGAGCCATCTGCAGAATAGTTGCTGATTGCATCTGCTGCAACATTGTCCATTGACGCTTGTTCATCTATTTCTTCGATTATTACATCATCAGATTCAACGAACGTATCTTCTGCCACAGATGGTGTTGCGACTGCCCAGCATCCAACCAAAGCCAAACCAAATAATAAATTTTTCTTATTTTGCATAGATTATCACCTCATAGTTCCAAGTACGGGTCAAGGTGTCCCACGATGCACGCATCAAGTACACCCCACCAAATTCTTCAAAGATTTTCATAAATTGCATTGGCGTCATCTTAGATTCTGCGCCAATTTCGACGACGTTCAGTGTTTCAACGTCAACGCCATTTGTGATTGTGTCGACGACGATTTGCGTGTTCAGGTTTGTGTCAATTTCTTGGAAAGTACTGGTTACATCGCGCACAACAGTGTCTGCGTCGCGTTCGTCTTGTGATGAATATGTGTTCAGTTTTGGTAATGCGGCACTGACGCGCAGTGTGTCTTCGTTTATTTCTTCGACAAATCCCCCTGGCATCAAATTCGAAGCGATATTATAAAATTCCACCAGTGTTCCAAAAGTGCGCTTAAATTCTGTAACCGCCCGTTCCTCTTCACAGGAAACGTATACTTGATTCCATCCCACAATAGGTTGCATTAAAAACGCCATTGCGCGATAGCATAAATCGGCACGTTCAGCGACATCAGGCAGGTTTTCAAATGGCATAACGATTGGTTCTGGGGGCAATGGTTTTTCGATTTCGAATTGTGCGTCCAGTTGTTTATTTTTTTCTTCGATTTGTCTTTTGTATTCTGCAACTAATTCTGGGTCCAGTTCTTGAACCTGTGGTCGTGGTAACAAGGATTGCACAATAGAATCACGAAAAACACCTGCGCCCAGCAACACAAAAACGCCCAGCAACAACAGTGAGAACGCCCCCGCCCTAAAATGGCTAATTGGGCGCAACGTCGTGCGCGAGCGTGTCCCCAATATATCAGACAAATTACGCTCAACAGAACGCGGCATATTCCATGCACTTGGTGCAAACAATGCCCCCCAATCAGGAATTTCGGATTGTTTTGCATATTCTGCGCGCGCATCCTCTTCGTTATCAAACAAGCGGTCTTGCAATATAATTCCATTACGCGATGCGACCAGATAGAACGAACCAGAATACTGAAATACCGCCAAGAAAGACGTGTATTCAGAAAACGTTTCCATTATTTCTGCGGCTGCGCTGTACATTCCGACACGCATACCACTGCGCCGCGCGCCCAGACCGACCATTGCGCGATATTCCAAAAACAGATTAAGGCGTCTGTCAATATTGCGTGTCAATGTGCGTGCATAATTTCGCGCATTAAACCCAGCCCCGATTGGCTGCCACACCAGGCCAACAGCATACTTTCTGCGATTAATATTTATTGTTTGATTTGCCAAAAAATCTCTCTCTATTTAGTATCTTTGTGTAATTATAACACAAAAACAGAAAGCAAGGCAAACATTTATAATCTATATTTTAATATTTTTTTAATCGAAAGGATTTTCTGTTTTTTCGTATTCGATTACAACCGGCAGATGTTCCCATTGCAAGGCGGTCGCAATACCGCGGCGCAAATATCGTGTATAAGATTCTGGAATATCCGAAGCCCCACCAACGTTAATGGTTATTCGCATTGGATAGCGTCCTGTTTGTCGTGCGAATTTTATTTTCATTGGTCGTTTTAGACGCGAAAGTGGCGGTTGTCTTTCTGCAACTAATTTTTCAATAATTCGATTAATTAAACTGGTCGGTGCCTTGGTCAAAGAAATATCATATTGTTGATAAATTCGTTTAAACATATTCTGCACCCCAGTACCTTTTTCTGCCGATACAGCCAATATCAACGGCTTGATAATCTGGTGGAAAGAATTAGAAAATTGGTGTTTTAATTTAAGTAATTTTTCATCGCGCAATTCTGATTCGACTAAGTCCCATTTGTTCAATGCCACGCATAAAATTTTCCCTGCATCATACACGCGTGCTGCGATGGACAGTGCTTGGTTTTCGATATTTTTTGTTGCGTCGACCATCAGAATTACAACGTCTGATTTTTCGATTGCGTCCAAAGATTTTAATGCAGACAGTGTTTCGACATCGTCTGTTACGCCTGCCTTGCGGCGCAGACCGGCGGTATCCATCAAAACAATATCGCGACCATAAAAAGTCGTTGGTATTTTGACTGTATCGCGCGTTACCCCAGGCGCATCCATCACGATTTGTCGTGTTTGCCCCAGTACGCGATTAACAAACGTGGATTTTCCGACATTTGGCTGTCCCAATATTGCGATTTTTATACGGTCTTGTGATTTTGTTTCTGGTGCGGTGTCAAAATTTCCGATTTTGCTGGCGATATCATCCAAGAACGCAAATATTTCATCAAACCCCATTTTGTGTTCTGCGGAAATCAACAGTGGCGCCCCAAAGCCTAACTTATAAAAGTCGTGTGTTTCTGATAATCGTTTGTTTGATTCACTTTTATTTACCAGCAACAGCACAGGTGCGTGTGTTTTTCTGCGAATCAGTTTTGCCCATTCTATATCATCGCCAGTCAGCCCGACGCGCCCATCGACAACAAACAATACCGCGTTCGCATCTGCCAACGCCCCCAGCGCCATATTCGTAGAATCCATGGCAATCCCAGAACTTGCGCGTTCCAGTCCGGCTGTGTCATACAGCGTGTATGGGCGCGACTTAAAGTTCCCAGAAATCGTATCGCGTGTAACGCCTGGTCTGTCGTGTACCAGTGCATCGCGCGTACCAGTCAGCGCGTTAAACAAAGTTGATTTACCCGTATTTGGGCGACCTGCAATAACTACTTTCATCATTATTTTTTCCATTGATTTTTTCTAATTATAAAGCAAAAATATAAATAATCAAATCAGAGGTGTATTTATGAAGAAAAAAATAAAGGGCGCATTTGCACACATCAGAAACATTATTGTTAATCCGCGCCGTTATTTTACAAAAATCGTTGCTGACGGAAATATGGAAGAATCTATGTTTCGTGCCTTTTTATATGGTTTGCTGGGCGGTGTATTAGTGTTGCTTATTGGGTTGATTGGTGGCGCGACAATAACTGTTGGTTCGATATTTACCGCGATAATAATTGTTCCTGTATTGGCTGTTGCGTTATTATTTGTTTTTGGTGGTTTGATGATGTTGATATCAGAAATCACAGGTGGTGAACGCGATTGGGAAATTGCGATTAAGGGGTTGGCGTCTGTTTTCTTTATATACCCACTGGTATTGGTTTTAAATGCGTTGGCATTTAATTGCACGTCTATGTGGACGATAAGCATATTGGTTGATTTGTATGTGTTATTTTTATTTTATAATATTGCCGTATATTGTATGCGTGGCAAGAAGAGTAATGTTCTGGTTGTAATTGGTGTTTTATTACTGTTTATGCTGACGGTATATGCCACAGATTACCGGATTGGTTGGTTTTTGCTTAAAAACACCAGTGCGACCTTGGCGTGTTTGGTTTAAGATATTGCCCCATTTGGGGCGTTTTTTCTAATATTTTTTTTGCAGTCCCGTCCATATATGATATAATAAGCACATAAAAAGAGAGAGAGCCAATATGCCAAAAACGAAAGAAAACATAATTTCAATGAAACACATTAACAAAAGTTTCCCCTTGGAATTAGGCGGCGAACAACAGGTATTGTTTGACATAAATTTTACGATTAAGTCTGGTGAATTTGTTGCGATTATGGGACCGTCTGGTTCTGGCAAGTCGACTTGTATGAATATTATTGGCGCGCTGGATACCCCGACATCAGGTGTTTATGAATTATACGACAGCGACGTCACAGGATTGACCACAGATGAATTGGCGGTATTCAGGAACGAATATATTGGCTTTGTTTTTCAGCAGTTTAATTTATTGCCTAAACGCAGTGTGTTGGACAATGTTATGTTGCCGTTGATGTATCGTGGCTTGCCAATGGACGACAGAATCAAGCGTGCGCGTGAAATGCTAAAACGCGTTGGTTTAGACGGTTTTGAATCGTATTTGCCAACGCAACTATCCGGTGGTATGAAGCAGCGTGTTGCGATTGCACGCGCCTTGGCTGGCAATCCAAAGTTAATACTTGCAGACGAACCGACTGGCGCATTGGACAGTAAAATGGGGAACGAAATTTTAAAGTTCTTTAAACAATTAAATAAAGATATGGGTATAACGATTGTTATGATTACGCACGAATTTGATATTGCCAGATATGCCGACAGATTGATTCATATTCGTGATGGTCGTATTAATTATGATGGTGCAGTTCCACGCAATGACAACAACCTATAACAAAGGATAAAAAATGACCTTTAATGACATTTTAAAAGAATCTTGGCTGTCGATTAGTGGCAATAAAATTCGCTCTTTTTTGACTGTGTTGGGTATTATTATTGGTGTTATGGCAGTTGTGATAATGGTTGCGGTTGGCGAAACTGTGCAAAAATCAATCACAGACCAATTTTCGTCATTGGGAACGAATACGATAATGATACGTGCTGGTGCCGCGCAACAGGCCGGGGTTCGGACTGGGAATCGCAACACTTTGACTATACAGGACGCCGAATTTATCGGCAGATTGCCTGACGTGATGGCTGTGTCGCCCGTACAAAATGGCGCAGCGCAGGCGATTTATGGGAACAAGAACTGGGGTACATCAATGGTTGGCGTATATCCTGACTATTCTATTGTTCAGAATATAGAGGTTGAATACGGCACTTTCTTTGATATGTCTGCGGTCAGAAACGCATCCACACACGCGGTTATCGGCCCAGAAACCGCCGAAGAATTGGGTTTGCCTAAAAATCCTGTGGGCGAAGTTATCAGAATCCAAAACACACCATTCGTTATCGTTGGTGTTACCAAGGCCAAGGGCGACAGTGCGATGGGCAGTCAAGACGATATGATAATTATTCCGATTACAACGCTAAAAAAACGTATGCAGGGGTCGCGCTTTCCAAATTCCGTTGGTATGATTGCGCTAAAATTATTGCCGGATTCAGACAATAATATTGCTATTGAACAGATGACGGCTTTGTTGCGCCAACGGCACAAATTAAAAGAAGACGCAGTTGATGATTTTCAAATTATGGATATGAAACAAGTAATGGAAACGATGAACACTGTGACGGGTTATTTAAAATTATTGTTGATTGCGATTGCGGCAGTATCATTACTGGTTGGGGCGATTGGCATTATGAATATGATGTTGGTATCTGTTGCAGAACGCACACGCGAAATCGGTATACGCAAGGCTATCGGGGCACAAGAAAAAATGATTATTATTCAATTTTTGTCTGAATCGGTGCTGATTTCGTTTATTGGGTCGATGATTGGCTTGATAATTGGTGTTGGTTTATCACAGGGTGTTGGACGTTTTGTTTTGGGTTATGATGTTCCATTTAGTATATGGCCGGTTGTGTTATCTGTATCGGTTGCGGTTATTGTTGGGTTGTCGTCTGGGGTTGTGCCGGCGATGAAGGCGGCAAAACTAAACCCGATTGATAGTCTGCGTTATGAATAGCGATAGTTTTCTCTAATTCCCACCGCCCTTGGCGGGGGGCGAAGCACCTCTGGGGTGGCTTAAAATACATTATTTGCATTTTTCGCCGTTTTTAATTTCTCTATTTCGGCGCACCATAAACACCTTTGTTATTGCACAACAATCTTGTCGTATATTCCACCTTTAATCTATATCATCCAGTTCGGTTTTTCTGGCGCTGTAAATATCTTGGTTCAGTTGAAATTCATTAAAAACGACTGTCAACCATTGTGCGGATTGACAGTTGGTTAAAGAATGCCGAATATATTAAAACGTTATGCGTAATCCTGCGGATACAAAAGGTGTTTTAATCGTCATCCCACCTGAAATCCACCCGTCAACAAATTCGCTGTATTTATATCTGAACGAAGCCACGACAGTATGGTCTGCAAAATCATCGACGTTTTTTTGCCAAACGCCAGTATCAGAAAACATATAAGTCAACGACAGACTGTATTTTAACAAATCATAACTAACCCCTGTGCCAACAACAAGTCCATCAGAAACAGGCCCGATTGGGTTTTGATCATAAATAACGCGTGCCGTTGTGCCCCAAATCCAACTGTTGTATTGCAAGTTCATCCCCAGCGACATTTGTGCGCGCCAGTCTGCGGTAATTCCACCGGTATAAACTTCGTTATCAAAATCGTTTGGATTTTTCATAAAAGACGCACCAACCGAATAAGCGGTTTTAAGTTTCCTGTCTGACTGTTTAATTTTTATTCCTCCATCAACAGCCCAGTCATAATTATCTGTAATCCCTGCAACAGACAACCCGTATTGTACATTTGATTTTGATGCAAAAACAGTGTTGATACGCAAAGAATTACTGCGTCCTGATGTCAGTGCGGTATCTGCGATAACAGGGCCATCTGCAATAATTTTTTTGTTGTACAACGGTCTGTCGTTTATGCGCAGTCCTCCAACGTCCGGCAACCCCAGCCCCAGTTTTCGTGCAACAGAATCTGTAAAGCCAACCTCTATACGGCCGTATGATTTTGATTCGATAAATGCGAATGTTTCGCGTGAAAAATCGCCTTTGCTGATTGCGGATTGGTCCATTGCATAAACCGCACCAAATTTATATTCGTTGTTTGGTGTGTATGTGATTTGTCCGCGCACGCGCCAGTCGCCAATAAACAATGGCGATTCAAAATCTGGTTCAATCACACCAACAGTGCCGTATCCTGTTAATTTAAACGACATTTTATTGTAATCGTATTGCAACGCATTTGCCATTTGTGGCAGTGAAAAGATTACAGTTGCTGCGATAATTTTTTTTAAATTATTCATATTATTTTTTTCCGTCTGCTTCACTTAGTATTGCATCGCGCAGTTTTTTATATGCGCGTTCTTCGATTTGTCTGACCCGTTCGCGTGATATTCCGTATTTTTGTGACAGCGATTCCAGTGTTGCCACAGGTTGTTTTAATTTTCGTGCGACCAATATTTCGCGGTCGCGTTCTGACATTTTTGCCAGATTTTTTCGCAACAGTTCATAGCCACGTTTTCTAAATTCGATTTGTTCCAGTGTTTCTTCGATTGAGTCGCGTCCGTCCGTCATATTAGACAATATATCGGACGCGCCGTCATCAGAATTCATCGGTGCGTTCAACGATAAATCGCGTGCGCTGATACGCGTTGCCATACGCGCAACGTCTTTTTCTGGCACTTCCAGATATTCTGCGATTTGTTTTGTTTGTTCTTCGTTCAGGTTGTTATCCATAATCCCCAATGCGCGTTTTGCGCGCGCCAGATTAAAGAAAACTTTCTTTTGGTTTGCAGACGTTCCGATTCGCACAATTGACCAGTTGTTTAAAATAGTTTCGTATATTTCCGCCTTAATCCAGAACATTGCGTATGTTGAAAATCTGAAACCTTTTTCTGGGTCAAACTTTTGTACGGCCTGCATCAGTCCCATATTGCCACTGGCAATAAGGTCAGCGACTGGAATCCCATAGTTTTTATAATCGTACGCGACCGACACAACCAGTCGCAGATGGCTGACAACCAGTTTTTCTGCAGCAAACTTGTCTTGATTTTTTACCCATTGGGTTGCGTATTCGTATTCTTGTTCTGCACTAAGAACAGGTATTTTTTGCACATTTTGAATATATTGTGCCAATCCACTTTCATCACTGACCCCACGCGCAGCGACAATAGAAGTGTTTTTTAATACAGGTATTGTGTTCTTGATTTCCTTTTTCATAACTTTTATAGTATAACATAATTTAATAATTATCAAGCCACAGGAGAATTTATTATGGCAACTATCTTAGAAAGGAATAAAAACGTCAAGGCACCAAAAAAAACTTATGCAGAACATATGGAAGATGCACTGTATCGCGAAGTATGGGAAGATGTTAATAACGAAAAGACAATGCGCTTTATCAAAAAATATTCGCGTCATATTATTTATGCAGTGATATTTATTTTACTGGTTGCGTCTGGTATTCAGATTGTATCACGCGCACATCAATCGCGTCAGGT
Source organism: uncultured Alphaproteobacteria bacterium (assembly GCA_937900435.1). GTDB lineage: Bacteria > Pseudomonadota > Alphaproteobacteria > Rs-D84 > Rs-D84 > Enterousia. The sequence continues at coordinate 7,240 of CALCEG010000022.1, read as the reverse complement.
TGCAACTGCGGTCGCGTACGAAACGGCATTATCAAACCTAGACGCAAATGCGTTGGCAGGCTTGTCAGACGGTTCGTCTGGTGCAATGTCTGATTTAGCGTTGTTTCAGTCATATTTGGTGGACCAAGATGTTGCAAAGCTTGATAAATTGGCAACGCAAGGCGATACGCGTGATTATCGTGATTTGGCACGTCTGCATATTGTCAGTCTGCGTGGCGACACGATGACCGCCCCCCAGGTTGCGGAATACTTATCAGACCTGTTGGTGTCAGATTCACCGTATTATTACAACGCGATGTTAATGGTTGCGCAAAAGTATTTGTCTGTTGACGACCGCGAAAATGCGAACAAATGGCTGGACAAGATAATTAACGATTCGAATGTGCCTGCGTCAATTTCTGGGGTTGCCCAAACATTACGTTAATGGTGATATTATGCGCAAGGTTGGTTTAGTCTTATTATCATTAATTCTGTTGTCTGCGTGTGATAAGCACGACCCAATTTTGTCAGGGGTTCGCACGCCTATATTCGAAGGTTCGCAGATAAAGGTTTTAAATAAAACAATACCAGACACCCCGTCTGGCGCGTATGTATACGATAACACATCGTGCAAATATACCCAGGATTCCAAGAATGTAATTTGGGATGGCGACCGCAAGGTTTTTTCTGGTTTTGCGACAAACAACACTGTGTCTGGTACGCGCAGCCCTGTGTGCAGTGGCAAATATTTGTATGCTGGCCTGTCGACCGGCGAAGTTGTTAAATTAAATCCAAAGACGCGTGCAATATCGTGGATTTCGGATGTTTACAGATTCAGTAATTTAACAGGTGGTGCATCGATGCTTGATGTTGTTGCGCCGATTATACCGTATGGCGATTCGATTTATGTTGGCGGTTTGGGTGATGCGTTTTGTCGTATAAATGCGACTGGTGGGGAAAAGCGTTGGTGTGTTGACATTTCTGTTGGTGTGCCGTTTGTATTGGCTGGCAATTATGCGTTTGTTGTGTCGATGGACGGCAACTTAAATGCAATTTCGATTAAGAACGGCGATGTTTTCTGGCGTACACCGGTATCCGACCAGTCTGCCCCAGTCTATTCAGACGGTGTAATAACGGTTGGCAAAGAACGCATAAATGTTGCAGATGGAAAAAAGATAGAATAAAAAGAAGTGCCAAACGGCACTTCTTTTTATTCTGGTGGGTGTTGAGGGACTCAAACCCCCGACCCTCTCGGTGTAAACGAGATGCTCTAATCAACTGAGCTAAACACCCGATAACGCGAAACGCATAATATAATATATTTTTTTGTTTGTCTAGTATTTTTTTGCGTTTTTGAAAATTTTAGTTTACAATATTGGGTGCAACAATAAAAAGGAGAAAACGTATGAAAAAAATCGTATCTGTATTAGTTTTAACTGCATTGGTTTCTGGTTGTACAGCTGTAAATCCATATACTGGCCAGACCCAGACATCTAAATTGACATGGGGGTCTGCGATTGGTGCAACTGCTGGCGCATTATTGGGCAGTACTAAAAGCAGCGAAGCAGCATTGATTGGTGGCTTGGCTGGCGCGGCTGTTGGCGGTGGTGTTGGTTATTACTTGGATGTTCAGGCTGCAGAACTGCGCGCAGAATTGGCGTCAACAGGGGTCCAAGTTATTGAATCTGATGATAATATTCGTTTAGTTATGCCTGGCAATATTACATTCAAGACAGATTCTGCTGATATAAATTCGTCTTTCTATCCTGTCTTAAATTCGGTGGCCAAGGTATTAAATAAATATGATAACACAACTGTTATGGTATCTGGTCATACTGACAGCACAGGTTCTGCAGACTATAATCTAAACCTGTCGCGTTCACGCGCGCAATCTGTTGCAGCTTATTTAGAAGGGCAGGGTGTCAAGGCTTCTCGTTTCGAAGTAATTGGTTTGGGGTCTTCGAATCCGATTGCGTCAAACGACACAGCAGCTGGTCGCGAACAAAATCGTCGTGTTGAAATAAAAATTATTCCAAATAAATAAGAAAAAAGTCGCCCATTCGGGCGATTTTTTATTGCAAGTTCGCTATTCTTTTTGTATTGTCATTCTGTGCACAAAAGGAATAAAAATGGAAGAAAATAAATTAACATTCGAAGAAGCATACAAGCAATTAGTTGAATTGGTAAAAAAGATGGAATCAGGCGAATTGCCATTGGCTGATTCTGTCGCTGCATACGAACAAGGTGTCAAATTAAAAGCATACTGTGAACAGTTGTTAAAAGAAGCCGAATTAAAAATAGAAACATTAAAAATTAATGCTTAATTATTATTTACAATCAATGGGATTTAATCGTGGCAGAAAAAAGTAAATTAACGCCTGTTATGCAACAGTATGTTGATATGAAATCAGAAAACCCAGATGCGCTGTTGATGTTTCGTCTGGGGGATTTTTACGAATCGTTTTTCGAAGATGCAAAAATTATCAGTTCTGTATTGGGATTGGTGTTGACTGCGCGTGGCACAGATGGCGCAGGGGTCAGTATTCCGATGTGCGGTATCCCATGGCACGCATCCGATAATTATTTTGGTCGTCTTGTTCGTGCAGGTCACAAGGTTGCATTGGTTGAACAAATGGAAACCCCGGCCCAGGCCAAAGAACGTGGACATAAATACATCGACCGTCAGGTTGTGCGCGTCTTAACCCCCGGGACATTAACGGACGATAATTTACTGACGCCAAAGCAGTCAAATTTTTTGGTTGCAATAACCCCATTGGGTGGTGGTTGTTTTGATATCGCGGGTTGCGATATATCAACAGGGGAATTTTTTGTTGGTCAAACCAAGGACGCACTTGACGATATGACGCGTCTTAATCCTGCGGAAATCATATTTCCATTTGGTTGTGCCGAAGAAAAAACAGTTATAAAGTTGCGTGAATTATTCAAGACAACCCCCGTCTACGAAAAGTTGTATCATCGTGCTGATATTGATATGGTTGTATCGCGTGTTTTTGGTGGTGCGGTTGATGGTAATGCTGTCGCGCGGAATACCGACAGCGCGATATGTTTGTTGGCTGGTTATCTGTTTAACACTCAGAGGGGCAGTGCGATAACCTTTCGCGCCCCATATACATTCAAGTCAGGCCGTCAGTTATTAATAGATTCTGCAACGTGGAAAAGTCTTGAAATAGACAGTCCGATAAACGATGGTGGTGCGTGTTTGATTGACGTCTTGGACGAAACGATAACATCTGCTGGCGCGCGCAAGTTGCGTTCATATTTACGCAATTTATCTGCTGATTTATCAGAAATTATTTCGCGTCAGCGACACATTTCGCATTTCTTGTTAAACCCAGATGTTATGGCCTTGGTTCGTGATGTTCTATCATCAATACCTGATGTGGGGCGTTCTTTGTCGCGCTTGTTATCTGGACGTGGCGCACCGCGTGATATGCGCAATGTTTCTGATTTTATATCTGCACTGCCACGCGCCCAGTTGTTGGCATCGCGCCTTGATTCTGATTTTTCTGCACGTTTTGATTCGATTCAAACACACGACAGTTTTGGCATAAAATTGCGCAAGGCATTATCGGACGAATTACCGACATTCTTTCGTGATGGTAATGTGATACGTGATGGTTTTGATGTTGCGTTGGATAATATGCGTGCTTTATCGTCTGGTGGTCGCGAAACGATTGCCGCGCTTCAGGCAGAATATATCGCGCAAACAGGGATTAATACTCTAAAGATAAAGTACAACAACATCCTGGGGTATTTTATCGAAGTACCATCTGCGCGCGCCGAAACAATGATGCGACCTGATTCTGGTTTTATTCATCGCCAAACAATGGCTGGGAATATGCGTTTCACGACATCGCGTTTGATTGATTTAGACAACGATGTTCGCAGTGCTGCTGAAAAAGCCGCCGCCATAGAGGCACAAATAATATCAAACTTTATCGAAGAGATTCGAACAATCTCGGATGATTTGTTGTCTGTGGCTGATTTATTAGCGGATGCAGACGTTTGGACAACATTGGCAACTGTATCAGACCGTTATTCGTGGGTTTGTCCCACAATAACAGACGATTGTGCATTTGATATTGTCGGCGGTCGTCATCCAGTAATAGAACACGTTTTGCGCACGCGTGGCGACAGTTTTATCAAGAACGACTGCAACTTAAACGAATCTGCGATTGCGTTATTGACTGGGCCGAATATGGCTGGTAAATCTACATATTTGCGTCAAAACGCCATAATTATTGTTTTGGCGCATCTTGGTTCTTTTGTGCCTGCCACGTCCGCGCGCATTGGTATTTGCGACCAGTTATTTAGTCGTGTTGGTGCGTCTGATAATTTGGCAGCAGGTCAGTCAACATTTATGGTTGAAATGACAGAAACGGCAAACATATTAAATCGCGCAACAAACCGTTCCTTTATCATTTTTGACGAGATTGGACGTGGTACCGCCACTTATGATGGAATGGCGATTGCACAGGCGGTATTGGAGTACCTGAATGAATTACAGCCACGCACATTATTTGCGACCCATTATCACGAATTGACATCGTTGGTTATGTCTGGCGAATTAAATCACGCCCATTGTTTAACGATTGACGTTCGTGAGCATAACGAACAGATAATCTTTATGCACAAAATAATATCTGGCGTTGCCAGTCGTTCATACGGTATTCACGTTGCCAAGATGGCAGGTATGCCTCAATCAGTTGTTGCGCGGGCAGAGTGTGTATTAAGTGCGCTGGAATCACACAGTTTGCCAACGCCTGCGCCAGATTGTGCGCCAAAGCCAACGGTTTCCCAGAAAAATAAAAATTCGGTACGCGATAATGTATCGCCACAATTAAATTTATTTGGATAAAGCTATGAAATCGGGTTGGGTAATTTTAGACAAAGATTCTGGGCTGTTTTCGCGAACGGCTGGTGGTCGCATTGCGCGAATGTTTGGGACTAAAAAGTTTGGTCATATTGGCACGCTTGACCCGATGGCGACTGGTGTCTTGCCGATTGCGATTGGTAATGCGACCAAGATGATACCGTTTGTCGAAGAAGTAAACCCATCAATCAAAGAATACTTGTTTTCGTGTCGATTTGGTTATGAAACAGATACGCTTGATATTACCGGCACAGAAATCGCACGCGATAATTTCATCCCCAGTCAATCAGATGTTCAGGCAGTTTTGCCAAAATTAATCGGGCATATAATGCAGGTTCCGCCGATGTATTCTGCGGTTCACGTTGATGGTGCGCGTGCGTATGAAATGGCGCGCAGGGGTCAAAGTGTCGAAATCGCCCCCAGACCCGTTGATATATACGAATTGGAATTCTTGGGCGTTCGTGGCGACAGTTGGCATTTCAGAACGCGTTGCAGTCGCGGCACTTATGTTCGTTCGATTGCGCGTGATATTGCGAAAATGTGCGGTGCGTATGCGACTGTTGATATGATACGGCGCACGCTAACAAACGGTTTTGACCTGTCGAATGCGGTAAAACTTGATTTTTTAGAAAATATGTTTAATAATGGTGTCGCTTTAGATGAATTTCTGGGGCCGATTGATTTAGGACTGGGGGACATTCCGGTTTTAAATCTGTCTGACAAGGCAGCAAATTTTTATAAATCTGGTGGCTTTGTTGAAACAGACGTATCAGACGGTTTGGTTCGTGTTTATTGTGGTGATGTATTCATCGGCATTGGCGCGGTACATAATTGTGTTTTACGTCCAAAAAGAACAATATAAAAATAAAGGAAAAAATAATGTCCGTAACAAAGGCAAAAAAGTCTGAATTGATTCAGGCATACAAAGTATCTGAACAAGATAATGGTGGTTCTGTTGAATCTCAGGTTGCAGTTTTGACAGAACGTATTCGCAATTTGACAGAACATATGAAGGCTAATCACAAAGACAACCATTCAAAACGTGGTTTGTTGTTGATGGTCAATCGCCGCAAAAAATTATTAGCCTATATCAAGAAACGTAATTCAGATGAATACGAAGCATTGATTAAAAAGTTAGGCTTGCGTAAATAAAAAAGTCCCCATTCGGGGGCTTTTTATTGCTTTACGCCTGGCATATAGTTTGTTGTTACGCGTATAGAAACAGGGCGCGACCCATAAACAGGTTTTATAGAGCAGTGTACTGTTGTTGATGTTTCTGAACCTTCGCATTCAATATCGTCCAACAAAATATAATCAGAACCGATTTTATCTGCAATTGCATCGCGTGCATCGTCCAATCTGGTTTGAAAATCTGGAACGTATGCATAGTTCAGATTTATTGCCGTACCATCTAACGTTTGAATAAACAGATTTCTTTCGACCAGTGTATCTTCCAGAACCTTATACAACTGTTTTTTTAATGTTTTACATTCTGGTTGGCTCTCGTCTTGTCCGGCGTTTTGCCCGAACGATATTATAAGTCCTCGCGCTGCCATTTGATATTCGTCAAGCGCGTTTTGATATTCTTCGAACGCAAAAGACTTTCTGGAAATATATTCCACTGCTGGCATATTAGTTCCACCTGCGCTTATGACTTGCATAACAAGGTCTGCGCATTTTTGTGATGCGTGTTCCACACGTTTGTTATGTATGTTGACGATTGCTGTGGTCATTTTCGCGCAATCTTCGCGCGTTGCCATACTTAAGCATTTTCCAAAAAATTCTTGTACTCTAATTGGGGTTCTTGAAGCTAAATTTGATTCGAATTCCAACAAGATTTTTTCTAATAAATAACCGTCTACATCGCTTATATAAGTATAGATTGCTTCATAAAAAGCACCCCACGAAATAGGTGGATTGTCATCTGTTGCATATGCCGATGGTGCTGCAAATAACAAAGCCATCACAGCTGAAACGCTTAATAATTTTGTAAAGTTATTTTTTATCATTGCAATGCCTCCATACAATTATCAGCAACGGTTGCGACGCGTTTGATTGCGCTTATTTGTGTCGCGTTAAATATAGTTGCTGTGGCACTTGCGACGGTTGTTCCACCTGCCAAGATATTTGCCGTTTTGTTTTTTTGTTCGACATTTTCTGTTGCTTTATTTGCCTGGATACTGGTAATCGTCCCAGCCAACCCCAGTCCAACCCCCAGCCCACTTGAAATAGCTGCGCCTGTTGAACGTTTGTTGATTGGTGTAATATCAACCGTTTCCCATTCCCCACATGCGGACACAATTTTTTCTGCGCGCGCCAGGTCTGCATCTGTTGCGCTGCCATCTATTCTTGCCTGCATACGCGTTG
>CALCEG010000021.1 GCA_937900435.1 uncultured Alphaproteobacteria bacterium | reverse complement strand
TCGGGAATCGTAGTGTACAAACGCTACATGAGATTCCCGATTTGCTTTTAGATATATTATTATATTTAATTTATTTCATGCCAACGGTGAATTGGTCGCCATAGTCCGCAACTATTTGACCACCGACATAACAACTGATACCCTCGAAACCCTTTTTAATTTGATTTTTCTTAATCAGTTTATTAGAAATCAATCCACCAGCAGTACCCAAGACAACCCCTGCGGTGGCATCAGATGCCAGACGAACCGTATTAAATTTGCCATCTGCATTTTTCCAAACACTGACATCCAAAGTATCTTCCAGTCCAGATAATACAGACATCGCATCTAAAATTTTTTGCTTTGATTTTTCTGTAGCAGAAGGTTCAGGATGTTCAACACCAATAAGTTCAACTGAAAAACTTGCTATAACATCAGAATTTTCATTTTGTTGCTCTTCTGGCGCATAGATAAAGTAATCACTTAAATCAGGTTCTGTTATCGATATACACTTTTTAAAAACATTATCTTTTTTTAGATTTTTAACCCCGTCACAGATGCAATCATTATCTTTCCATTCCCCACCAGACGCAACACAGTTTTCTTTATACGATACACATTGTTCAGCCTTTGAACTATAAGACATATTTTTATCACGACATTCACACACCTGTGTTTTTCTGTTATCTTTCAATCCCTTGGATTTATCACAATCACATTTATATTCATTTGCATTCCAATCCCCACCGGAATAGAAACACAAGACATTCAACGGTACTTGAACTTCTTCTTCGGTAAAATTGTCATCAATTTCATAACATCTGGTTTTATCATTAGTCGGTCTATATCCTTCCTTACACGTCACAATCTCATATTCTCTATTTGGTTTGACATAACATTTTGTTGCATTTGGAATCTTTTTTAAATCATTCTTGGTACATATTTGTTTACAACCAACCCGTTCATCACTAAGAACCTCCAAAAATTGCGGACTGCACAAACACTTTTCATCATCAATTTTTATTGTTTGCCCCTTTGCAAATTTTGCAATACCATCTTTATCAGTTTTTTTACAATGTTTCCCTTTATCATCACATATTTTTACATTTTTTATAGGCTTATTATTATCTAATACATCAATCAATATTATTTGCACAACCGCACTATCACATTTTTTACTTTTCGGACTATAGACTTTATTTTTATCCTTACATTCACAAAAACCAGTTACTTGATTATATGTTTTATCATCACCACAATTACAATTATTATTTTCAAACAGCCCACCTGTATCAATGCAATTTTGTTCTGCCAATTCCAAACTAAGTATTTCCTGAATACCTTCATCAGAATCAAGAAGTTCTCTATCTATGCTCAAATTTTCGCATTTTTCAGATTTTAAGTTATATTCATACCCCGCGTTAATACATTCGCAACGTTTATTATCTGCAATTGGTTTTAATTTTTTGTTTTCATCACATTCGCACCCTGTACCATTCCAAGTCCCACCAGAATAAAAACAATCTGAAAAAGAAACATCAATTTCTTCATCCTGACTCTGTGGCAACAGACATTTATTATCGATTTTTTCATACCCAAGTTTACACTTTATTATGTCGTATTGATTATCCCCTTTGACATAGCATTTTTCAACACCCATCATTTTTTTATAGTCTTTGTCTGTACACGATTTTTTACACTGAACTAAAAATTCAAATACATTTTCCTGTTCTGTTGATATTTCCTGGGGGACATCACAATCATACCCATCGTTGTTTTGCAGACGTACCTTTGGATTTATTTTTTCATTTTCTAAAACATCCTGTTCAAAAACGACACCCCCATTTGCCGAAGTTTTCTTACAATCATTTCCCTGATTATAACAAACGGTTATTCCTTTAATTAATTGCTGTGAATATTCATCTTGAACCTTAACAGTAATAGTCGCAACAGAAAAATGTTCACACGCAAATGTATTTTCGTTATATACCAAACTTTTTTTGCTGTCACAGATACATTTTTTTCTTTTCCAATCACCACCCGATTTTTCACACAAATTCTGTTGATTAACAGATTTCAACTTGCAAGAAAAATAGCTATTTTTTTCAATTTTAAAATATTCTGGGAAATAATCATCATGTTCCACATAAATAAACCTTGCATTTTCTGGTGCATTATTTATTTGAAAGATACCGCTGGTATCAGTTGTTGTTTGATTAGGTGTCGATACAACAGGGATATTTTTATCTACATACAATGTAATTTTTGCACCACTTAAATTGTGATCTGTATGCCCCTGTACCGAACCACGAATATTTTGTGTTTGTGGTTTTATTTCAACCCCCAAGGATTCTGCAGGATTATTTTTATCATAAGATACATCTGAATTATTTTGCAAATAGGGATTTAAACCATCAGGAATCGCAGCAAAGGAAAACGCAGGAACAAAACAGCATATCAAAAAAGCAAATAACAACCGTTTCATCTGCGTTTATCCGTATTCCCTTGGTTACAAAATCCTTATTGCATACCGACTGTAAATTCGTCACCATAGTCCGCAACTATCTGACCACCGACATAACAACTGATACCATCAAAACCCTTTTTGATTTGGTTTTTCTTAATCAGTCTGTTAGAAATCAAACCGCCAGCAGTACCCAAGACAACCCCTGCAGTGGCATCAGATGCCAAACGCGCCGTATTGAATTTACCATCTGCATTTTTCCAAACCGATGCATCTTCACCCGCTGCAAATGCATTCAAAACCGACATCGCTGAATTTACCTTGTCACGAGATTTATCACGCGCAGCATTATCAGCATCCTCTTGTTTCAACGCAGAAACCAACGGTTCCACATAAGAGCTTATCATACGCTGAACCTCATCACGCTGCCCATCACTTAACTGTTTGGTAGCTTCTTTAATCAGTTCAATAACTTTCGCGCGTTGATTCTCATTCAAATTAGCGACTGCCAATTTTTCCATTATTAAATCCACAACTTCTTTTGCTGTTGTTTTTGTTGCTATTTCCTTCTTCAACGCATTAATTTTATCCAACATATTTTTATCATTCGCAAACAATTCCTCTAATTCCTCTACTACAGAGTCTTTAAACTTCTCCAAAGATTCAACACGTTTATCCAAATTATTCAATCGCTTTTCTATAGCTTCCATCCGTGCACCTGCATCAGCAGCAGACTCTTCTATCATCTTTTTCACCTGCTCCAATTGCGTGTCGTTTAATTCTGCCCCACTAAGCGCATCTTCTATAGCATCCATCACCTGCTCTTCGCCCCATTTTTCGTCAACCTTTTCTGCTAAGTTTTTCAAGTTTTTTTCTACCTTTTCAATATTTTTATTCGTTTTCTTTATATCATTACGTATCAACCAATCATTGAATTTTCTGTTTTGTGTCTCAACCCAAATTTTTACATTTAACTTGGTTAATCCCCAATTAACCTCTTTCTCTAACTTTTCATGGGCGCGTTTTAAGGTTTTAATACTCTTACCCTGTTTTTCTAATTCCTTTTCTGTTTTCGAATAAGCCTTATCAATCATAGACTTTACTTCTTTTCTCTGGTTTTTATTCAAATCAGCCTTATTAATTGTTTCCTGAATCATATCTTTCACATCATCATAAGACGCCTTATCTTTCATATCATCTTTTAAGGATTTTATCTGTTGACCATTCCACCATATTTTTATATTTTGCCCATAATCTTTAAACGCTTGTTGTAAATTATTCCAAAATATATCTTTCTCTACCTCATCAATATGATCTTCCACATTCTCCAAACGCGATTCCAAACCCTTCAAATCAGCTTCCAAATCAGATATTCTTTTACCCAGTCTGGCTTCAACAACAGTCAACATAGATTGAATCTTCTTTATTTGTTCTTTATTCAATCCAACAGTACTTATCTGTTCATTGACTATTTTACTTACATCAGATTCTGACAAAATTTCATCTTCCAGGTCAGCTAACTTTTCGCCAAAACTCTGTATTTTTCTATCTTGTCTATCATTACGCAAATCACTTATCCATTGCACATATGCAATACGCCAGTTTTGTTGCGTTATCTTCCAATCTTGTTTTAAATTCTTTCTTTTCAACGCGGCTATCTCATCCTTCACATCTTCACTTTGAAGTTCAAAGAAATTCTTAACCGCATTTAATTCTTCTTGGTTAACAAAATTAAAATTACCAATTTCATTATTTATGATATTAACAACCTGTTCTGGTGTTGTGTTGTTGTTTATCTGTTTTTGCATTTTTATTGCTTTACGTTCCAAACGGTCTAAACGCTTTCCTTGGAAATAGTTGACCATTTTATTCATAAAGAGATCAAATTTCAAATCCTGCACATCCGATTCCAAATCCTGGATTTGGACATTAATCTTCCTCAAATCCTGTTGCACCTGTGTCTCAGTTTTTTGGATCAATTTTGCAATTTTTTTCCAATCAGATTGACTCAAAGATTTTTTATTAATTGTAAACACAGAACGCTGTGAATTATCAACAATATTGTTATAAATCTCTGTAACCGACACATTTTGCTGAACAAAGGTATTATTTTCAATATTTGTTATATCAAAAACCTGTACCAATTCTTTTACACGATCCAACTCTTTACAATACTTCCCTTGATATTCCCATAATTTCAAACGGTCATTATGCTTAAAGTTATCGTTTGCCGTCGACAGTGTACAAGACGGTTCAACTTTAAATTGACTCCAACCATTATACCCCCCAGATTCAGGTCCACAGACAAAAACACAATCGCCAGCACATTTCGGACCACCACCAATCTGCGCATCGCGATACATATAAGAAGAATTATGTTCGCAACGCCCATATCCGCATATATAAGCCCCCCTTTGACCCGATAAATTATCTCTACGTCTCTCGTAATTAGAGGGATTTGGATATAAATATTCACTATTACCCGGATTTGTATTTTCCAATTGCGTATCCGTCAACTCACACGCACCCCAGGCATTTACCCCGATAACAACCGACAATAAAACAAACAAAACTTTTTTCATAATCAGCGCCCTTTATTTTAAATTAATTGTTATTTTCCAACTTTGCCTTTAACCCAATAAACAGATTTGTCGTGGCATCACAATCTGTAGGTTTATTTTCCCCTTTCCAAACATCAGATGCACATTCTGCCTCTAATGTATCCAGGGCTGCAATAATTCTGTCGTATTCTGTTTTATTCGACTTTTGCAACGCCAATATTTGCGAACGCAACAACTCCTGTCCTTCCAGTGCTTTCTGTCCCATAACCTTGCCACCGATTAACTTGTTACCAAAGGTTTCCATTGCTGCGACCCCGACACCTGCGCCACCGACAACAGATGCGATTGTCCCCCACGTACGTCCTTTCTTGGTCGCTTCCAAAATACGTTCTTCCAGCATTTTTTCATCGACCCACTGTCCACAAGTTATATCATTTCCCATAATAAAATACTTAGACTTTACATCAGACATATCGATACGTCCATCAGACGACCGCATATCAACCTTTACAAAGCAAGCATTATTCGCTGGATTTTCAACATTTTCGACCATATAAGAATAATTTGACACATCTGAATTTCTATCCGCCCAAACAAAAGTATTACTTATTCCCACATTATTAGACATACATATATTACGTTGTCTGGCAATTTCTTCTAACATTGGGTCTGGCGCTGGTGGCGCCGGTGGTGTTGGTTCACTTGGCACACTAGGCTCGCTGGGGGTTGATGGTGTACTTGGCGTACTGGGCACAGAATTTAAATTGATAGGCCCAGTTTTAAAATCACTTTGTCTTTGTCGGGCAGACGCACCAGCACTGCTGACAGGTTTCATCCCAGTACTAACCGCATTGCGCGCGGTCACAGCAAACCCATCACCCAACATCAGCGAAGACAAACACAAACCAAACAAAAGACTTTTTTTCATAAAATCCCCCTACGTTTTTTACTCTATTTCGCTTAATTATATCACAAAAAACATATGTAAACAAAGAGAAAAAATTATTTCACTATAATTTTTCGCCCATCGTTATATTCAGAAATAAAAATATGAATTGCATTATTCGGCAAACAATGTTCTGCGATATCTGGCCATTCAATCAATGTAATATCATTATCAATCGCATATTCTAATCCAGATATGAAACATCCAATTTCTGTTAATTCAGAAACATCTTGGACGCGATACAAATCAAAGTGCGATATCCCGTCATAAGATTGCACGATTGTAAAAGTCGGACTTGGCACAACAGTATCTGCCCCACGCAAAGTCTGAATAATTGCGCGCGCGATTTCAGACTTTCCCATTCCCAAATCCCCATGCAACGCCACAACCACTGGCGCAGTCAGCGTATGCGCAAAGTCGCGCGCCCAGGCACGCAATTCGTCAACATTATTCAGAATAAATTCGCTCATTTATGAAAACTCCAGCTGTGGACACATTGTGCCACAGCGATAAAAAAATTCAAGAATCTTTTTCTGTCGGGAAATAAAGAACAAAACTATTCAACCCAAATTGTCGCATACGTTGTTGATGTTGCCGACCCTGATGGAATCTGCCCCACCTTTACAACACCCAGCGCTGATGGTGTCCCCGGTTTTACCGAAACAGTACCATCATTTGTTACATCTATATTCCCACCAATTTTTACCCCCCCCAAACTCGTCATCGTTGCAGCTGGCAGAGTATAAGCACTTGGAATCGATGGTTTATCCGACAAATCATCATACGAACCAGACGTCGCAACCCTTGCCAACCCACTAATCTTTGAAGCCTCGATTGCAGCATTTTTTGCAATATCATCATTCGTAATTGTGGCATCTGCAATTTTAGCAGATGTAATCGCACTATCAGCAATATCCGCTGTCGCAATCGTACCATCAGCAATTTTAGCAGACGTAACAGCATCGGCCGCAATTTTAGCAGTAGTTACATTTAAATCCTTAATTTTAGCAGTTGTAATCGCATTATCAGCAATATCCGCTGTCGCAATCGTACCATCAGCAATTTTAGCAGTTGTAATCGCATTATCAGCAATATCCACTGTCGCAATAGTACCATCTGTAATCTCTGATGTTGTAACAGAATCTTTAGATGCCAATGCACCAGTTGGGACAGTAATATTTATCGTTTTATTAGTCGATTGATTCGCTGTAAACGTTCCGACAGATGTGCTATTTTTTTGAATAGTCAGGGTCGCATTATTAACAACCGGCTGGGCGGGTAATTTACCAATTTCAGTGGCTACATAATCTTCCATATATGCAGTTGATGGAATGTTTGCAAATGCATTCGGCACAACAACCACCGCCAACGTGAGAACCAGTAAAAACAAATCTTTTTTGGTAAACATTTCATCCTCTCCAAATATACAAAACACATTATACTATAATTTAAAATTTTAGTCAAATTATATGACAAAAAAAATAAAAAAGTGCGGTTTAAATCGAATAACCGCACTTTTTACCTATCACAATATTTATTGCATTATTACTGATTCGTTATGGGATAAACCTTCATACGTTCCGCATTTGCATCTGTACTAACAGATGGCTCTGGAAAATCTTCACTGGTACTGCGTTCGATAACTTCCCACACAAAATCTGTTCCATTTGTTGTCAAGACACAATATTTTTCAGCTTGTGCACATTTCGCAGGAACATTAACAATCGCCTGTAATTGCGCGATGGCGGCCTTGGCAGCTTCTTGTGCAATATATTCAGCCAACGCAACAGATGGATAGAACGTTTCTTTATTTCCTGTCGTCAAGTCTTCGTATTCTTCAACCTTTTCAACTTTATTTGCTTTAGCTTCTGCATATTCCACAACCGCCTTTGTCTGTGGCGCGACAACACTGCTTGAATTTTTACTAATATCACTTACAAACGTCCCCGCCTTTGCCCCCAACACACCATTCGACTGACCGACACCTGAAATAAAAGTCCCTTCAGTACCACCAACCGCATCAACAGTTGCATCCGTCTTTTTTACAAACAAAGCATCCTGCGCATCAACATACGCTTTTACCGCCTTTGTCTGTGGCGCAACAACACTGTCTTTTGTAGAATCATTTATCACAGTTACAAACGGCTCCGCCCTTGCCCCCAACTCACCATCTTGCTGATGAACAGCTGCAATAAAACTCCCCTGTTCACCAAATGGCCCCGAATCCAAATCCAAAATAGCATTCTTCACAATATCAGTCGTTTTAGCAACCGAAGGATACAGATCATCCTTATTATCTTCGGTTATTCTGGTATCAGAATCCGTTGATTTCAACTTTTCAGACTTCAACTGATAAGCATTACCAATATCCCCACCGATATCAGAAATTTTTTCATTAACATAATCTTTAACCGCTTTACCTGTTGGCGCATTCATAAGCTCGGTTTCAACATCAGTATCAAGCGACGACAAAAAACTAGCTTCAATCGGGGAAATTAATCCATTCATTTGAGAAATCTCAGAAACAAAGCTCATTGGTTTTGTAACAGTCGTCGAAGGCGTTGGTGCTGTATTATAAGACAAATCCCCTAAGGCTTCTTCAATCATTGTCTTTGTCGCTGATGCAGAAGGGTATTTATTCAGCGGATCTTGAACCTTAGAGTCAAACCACTCCGCAAAAGTCCCATCCTTTTGACCCCCGAATTTAATTGGCCGTGGTGCCATCAGACCAAGCTTATTCGCGACCTTTTCATCCAATGCATTTTGCGAATCGACATATTCCAACGACGTGTATAAATCTGTCATAGGAATTTCATCATCTTCAACCAACTGTTCATAATTATCGGAAGTAACTTTTTTATTTAAATTTTGGAAGTTTGTATCGACGTATTCTTTGGAGGACAAGTGATAAACCTGACTATCAACATAACCCTGAGATGCAATGTCTGCACGCCCCGATTTTACCACTACAAAAGCAGTCAAGATAGCGAAAACACCCACCGAAACTTTTTTCATTATTCCTTCTTCCTTTCCACTGTTCGAAATATAGCAAATATTTTATAAGTATGTAAAGACAAAAATTATATTTTTTTTACAAAAAAAATTTGTTAGTTTTTTTGCACCCCACTCCTCACTTCGTCATTCCCGCGTATCGGGCCCCGCCCACACACCCTCGTCATTCCCGCGAAGGCGGGAATCCAGTGC
>CALCEG010000020.1 GCA_937900435.1 uncultured Alphaproteobacteria bacterium | reverse complement strand
GGCACAGCCAACGCTATCTACCAGAACATCGATTTTATTGAGCGTTATGACCCGGATTATGTGGTGATCCTCTCCGGTGACCATATTTACAAGATGGACTACGCCGCCATGGTGGCCTACCACGAGAAGCACAACGCTTCCTGCACCATCGCTGTGCGTAATGTTCCTTTGGCGGAAGCCAGTCGGTTCGGTATTCTGAATACCAACCCCGACAACTCCATTTATGAATTTGAAGAGAAGCCCAAAAATCCCAAGAACAAGAAACGCAAAAAACACAAGTACCATACAAAACGCCAATTACAAAACAGGCAGAAATTGCGCAACCCGTTCATAAACGTACGGCAACAAAACCAATAACAATGCCCCAGGTGCAACCACAATTGCGGGCCACACAGGCACAAGTTACAAAACCGCAGTTGTCGGGCTTGGTTCGTCAACAACCGCGCCCAACGCCACACGTTATGAATGTGGCAAAACTGCAAAATGCCAACACTTTTCCTGCGGTTCGTAAACCTCAGATTAAAATTGCGCCACAGGTTAAAGCAACACAACCAGCCACACCACAAGTCAACAAACCACAATTATCTGGCTTGGTTCAGCATCGGGCGCAACAAACACCGCGTATTGCAAGTGTTGCAAAACTGCAGACAACCATAAACAACAACGAGATAAGAACACCAAAAAGACCAAACATAAACGTTTTGTTGTTCAAGAACTTTAACCAACGCATAGCATAACAAAATAAAAGGATAAAAAATGGATTCAGGTTTAGACAAAGCACTTGCGTTAATCAATGGACAGAGTCCAACAGAATACGAAAACGCGCAAATGACCGATACCGACAAGGCACAAATTGACAATGCTCTGGAAGTATTGTTTTCTGGGTTATCTTTGCGAAATTGGTTGTCTGGTGGAACTTTGGGCGATGCTTGGACCAGTGCTTTGGACACTTTGCGCGATATGGTTTTTTCGATACCCGAAGTCAATGTTGCCAGCAGTTATGCACGCGCAGCAACATTTAGGCACCGCACAAAATGGTTGAATAAAATAAACATGACATTGCATGTAAACAAAAAAATCCAATGCACAGAATCAGAACGTCCATCTTGGCTATCCGATGCAAACACCAAGATAGAAAACGGTCTTGAAATATTGCGCAGAAAGATATCAGAATTTTCATCCGGCGCGCCGCGAAAGGCGACCACGCCTGATTTTACCCCTGTATTTAAACAGGTGTCTCAGGAAAAATCTGCGCATACTATTGAACACGAACATATTCGTGAACATTAAATAGATTGCCAAGCAAGATATTTTCTGGCATTATAATCGGTATGAATAATTTCGTACCGATTTTAAATTCGACACAAATGGCAGCATTTGATGCGATTGAAAACACCCATTCTAATTTATTGATTATGGGGCCTGCTGGGACCGGGAAATCCACGTTTATAAACTACCTAAAAGGCGCATCGAAAAAGCGTATTATTTGCGCATGTCCAACGGCGGTGTCTGCATTAAATGTCGGGGGACAGACCATACATTCGCTATTTCAAATTCAGCCACGCGATTTCATTATGCCAGAATTGTTAAAACTAAAGGCTAAGCCCAGAAATATTTTAACGGCGACCGATGTTTTGATTATTGATGAAATATCAATGGTTGCCCCAGATTTACTGGACGCGATTGATATACTGGCACGATATGCGCGACGCAATAATGAACCGTTTGGTGGTATTCAGGTTGTTGCGATTGGGGACTTGTTTCAGTTGCCGCCGGTGATAACTCGCGATGCTATGCAGTACTATGAAACAGAATACGGTCATTCAAACGCATACTTTTTTGACAGCAATGTTTATCGACGTGCAAATTTTATAAAATACAATTTTGATTTTGTATATCGTCAAAGCGACATTACATTACTGGAAAACCTGGTCAAATTGCGCAACAATGATACATCTGTGCTGGGCTTTTTTAATGAATGTCGTTTGACAGATTCTAACAGACGCGAAAACGCGGTAATCATAACCCCATTTCGTGCGGTTGCAGAACGCATAAATACAACACGTTTGGCGCAAATTACCGCGCCCGAGGTTGTCTATAATGGTGTGTTAAGTGGTACTTTTTCAGAACGCGATACACCGGCACCCTTGAATCTTACTTTAAAAGTTGGCGCATTGGTTGTTTTTGTAAAAAATGGCGACAAGTGGTATAATGGATCAATGGGGATAGTGCGTGCAATGTCTGCACGCGACATAACGGTTCAGTTGTTGTCTGACAATCGTGAAACGGTTTCTGTGCGCCCCGAAAAGTGGCAAAAGATTGAATATTCGCGCGATGAAAACGACAGGCTTATTGAAAACGAAGTTGGTTCATACAAACAATTTCCGCTAAATTTAGGCTATGCAATGACCATACACAAGGCGCAGGGCAAGACGCTTGAATCGGTAATCGTTGATGTTTCGCGCGGTTGTTTTACGCATGGGCAATTATACGTTGCATTATCGCGCACACGCAATGCGTCTGATATGCACATATCTGCACCACTAAGTTCACGCGATGTTATTTTTGACAATCGTGTTATTGAATTTATTAATGAATTATAATTCTTTTTTCATCATTATGGCATCGACCCCATCATAGTACTTTGGTCGCACACCAATTTCGACATAGTTGTTCTTTTTATATAATTGACGGGCAGGGTGGTTGTTTTCAGCAACTTCCAAGAAGACCGTTTTAACACCGTTTTTCTTTAATTCGTTTTCCATAATGCCAATCATTGCACTGGCGATACCGGCGTTTCGTTCATCTGGATTAACACCAATGGTAATAAGTTCTGCTTCGTCAAGCGTTGCGCGCCACACAATAAAACCATTTTGACTGGCGATAATTTCACAACCTGATTTTTTTAAGTCTGCAAAATCATTTGCAGACCATGATTTGTGTGGAAAGCATTTTGCGTGCAGATTTGCCAATTCATTTAACATGTTGTTCCGCGAATTTTGTTTTTATCAGTTTATAGATTTGATTTGCAAATTCTGTATCTGTTTCTTGTATGTGTATTCCGGTGTGTTTGTCTTGCATTATATAGTGTAACCCAATGTTTTCTTTATCGATATTATAAATGGAATGTAATGCCAAGAAATCTGTTGATGTATGAATCTTATAAGTTGTCAAATGATATGCCTGCTGTTGCGAAAAATGAATTTTATTGTTCAAAATCAGATGTCTTATACGACTTTGAACATGTATTTTGAATTGTTGTGTTTGTTGTGTTTGTTGTGTGTGTTGTAACGGATGTTACGCTATTATGATATACCCCCATAGGGTACAAAAATTTTTTTGAGGTAGGGTCCCATCCCAGAAAATGTAAAATCCTGGCCCTTCGACCCTTTACAATAATTCCCAGGTCAATTCTCCAGCTTTTTCCATATATTTTCCCTGTTTTTCCCTGGCATATTCCTATCAAGATTATGAATATATCAATTATCATATAGTTTATAATGTATTTTGTAGGCTGTATGTATACTGTATATATTATCTATTATGTATTTATTATCATATAGTCATATTGACAGCATACAAGACATATAAGCCAGGATAATAGCAGCGGTATGTTTATACCAGTATACCAGGAAAATGGCTTATAATGGCTGTATGGGCTTTATTTTGTGTTTATCGTTCCGTCAATAGCTCCAGGTTGTAATTGTTACCGTTTTGTTATCATTTGTTACCGTTTTGTAACTTTTATTTGTTTTTGGGTGGTAACATAATAAAATACACCATAACAACCTATTATCAAAATTATATCATATAATATCAAAAACTATGTTATATGATAATTGAAATAGACGGTTATACAAGCGTTATAAGCGACTTTTATATGCTGGTATATTCCTATATTGCCAGATAACTTATCTTGTTTTATATCGCTTAAAATAGGCAATAAAAAAAGTGATAACTATTTATTGAAATAATTATCAC
>CALCEG010000019.1 GCA_937900435.1 uncultured Alphaproteobacteria bacterium | reverse complement strand
AATCAAATGGGGCGTGCGTTATCGATTGGTGCGGCCAAAGATGGTTCTATGATGGGCTTTAACGCGTCCATTGGTTTAACAAATGCGTTCAAGTGGGGGAATATGAAGATAACCCCATCTGTTGGTTGGCGCTATTTGAAATATTCGTTGGAAACACACAATAATAATGGTGTTGCAATTGATACGTTTAGTGGTTCAGGTGGCTGTTTAACCCTTGATGGCGAAGTGCAATGCGACCCAGTCTTAATCTTTTATGACAGTGCGGGCAACCAATATCTTGCTACACGCAGTGATACCAACGGCGATGGCTCTGTTGACTTAAATGACGAGATAGAAGTCCCAGACGGCTATCAGTATGTCAGCACAGGTGGTACATATTACTATGGCCAAGATGGTATCAGCCATAAATACGATGTTGAATGGTCTGGTCCATATTTGGCGTTGGATATGTTGTACGATATTAACAAGAACAATCGTGTAAACGCGTTTGTTGAATTGGGATTGCCGTCATATACTGCGACTGGGGATCAGCCATATCGTTTTGACTGGCAACATCCAAAATCTGTCGAAGATTCTGCTGGGGTTGGTTCTGCATTCCACTTAGGATTGGGTGCGAATTGGTCGACTGCGATATCTGACAGTGTAATGTTCTCGGTCGGGGTAACGTATGATTACTATTCTGTTGGCGATGCAGATGCACAAACATTTTTAAATGGAAATTATTACACAGGCATATATAATAACCTGCTACAACAATGGGAAGATGCTGGCAAAACCGAATCGGATATGCTGAACCCAACTGACGGCGACCCAGTGGCAATTAACATCAAGGAACTGGAATCAGAATGTCCTGGCTGGGTTTGCACCGACAGTGGCGAAATAGAATCATTCTATAAGTCTTTGGGTGTTCGTGTTGGTATAAACGCCAAATTCTAAGGCTTAAATGTTTACAGTACGCAAAATTTTTGTTTCAGGTTTAATATCTTTGGTTGCATTGCCAGTGTGTGCAAATACTTTGCTGCATGGTGATGCAACCGTTAGTATTACCAGCGATACGGCTGTAAATGCAAAAAACATCGCTTTTGACGAGGCTAGACGCCAAGTCTTAACCGATTCTTTGCGCCAGTATTCTGATGCCACTTCGGTTCGTGATATCTTAAAGAACACATCTTCGTCAGATTTGGCTGGTATGGTTTCATCGGTCAGCATTGGCGATGAAATGACATCAAACACAACGTATTCTGCGAAAATAACAGTTGTTTTTGATGAACGGGCGGTTCGCACTTGGTTAACAGAAAACAATGTGCAACATTGGTTGCCGGACACAGAACGTCCTGATTTGTTTTCTGCGGTTGTCGAATTGTCTAATAAAGTACCACAATGGATTGAATTAAACGACATTGCGCGTACTGAAAATTTAAAATTGTACCCTCAAAAAATAACAGGGGCCGTTATAAATCTGGTTTTGCCGACCGACCGCCGCAGTGGCTTTACAATCGCATTGCGTGAAAACGGTTGGAAATATTCGGATAAAGATGGCGTATTACATATATGGAAGTGATTATGAAAAAAACAATATCCTTTGCAACATTAATGTTGTTGCCTTGTGTGTCGTTTGCAGATACTGCGGCGACTGATTCTTCATTAACTTTGGCGGTTCGCAGAATTGGGCTTGAATGGTCCAAGACGGATGTTCGTCACGCGGCTGAATATCAAAGTTCGCCTGTGTCCGCGCTAAAGGCTGACAGTCAAGATTTCATCAAGGCTGTATTTGATACGGCGTTGGTTTACAACACTGAAAAGTTCCAGTGGGATAACGGCTTATTTATGGAATACGGCGAAACAAAGTTGATACCGTACCAGGGCGAAACCACCACCAGTGAAAATGCCGATGATATTTTATTGTCCAGTAATTTATCTTATGCGTGTTGGGAATGGTCTGGGTTAAAGTTCGGTCCAACGGTTCGCGCGGCATACGATACAGAATTCTTTGCGAACGGCGATTCCCCACGCCAGAATGTAATCCGTACAAACGCTGGTATTTCCTTGTTTGATAACGAAATTATTAAAAGTCTGTATTTGACTGGGGTTTACGAATACGATTTCACCTATGCTGGCGAAAAGTTAAGCAAACTGGCGGCAGAAATCGGTTGGCGATTGGAATACCAGATTCGCGATGGTGTAAAACTGTCAACAAACGGTTATTATCGTGAATATTTCAGTTATTCTCAATTTATTGCAACCGACCTTGAACGTGATTTTAGCGCGATTCTTCGCCTGGATACGAATTTATGGGGTGATTTAACGATGGGGCCGTATGTTCAGTATCGTCGCGCACGCGCGCGTGGCACTGATGTCTATGGCAGTAATTTTGTTATGGGCATATCGTTCAATTACATAACGTCATTTGGATTAAACTAAGTACTGGGCATCGTGCCCAGTTTTTTTTATTGATTTAAAAACGTTTTTGATTTACAATAAGCTGTGAATCAATAGGGATATTGGTTCAGGGACCTAAGAAATCCCGTATCAAAGCGGCACTGTCATACGGTGTTGGAATCCGACTGCAGAATAAAAGAACTACAGCGCGGATTATGCGCTTTTTTTATTACGCACTTTCCCGATTATATGGTCGGGGGGCCTGTGGCTATACAACAGCGTTTCATACGTAAAGGCCATGGGGATCATTCTTTGATATGATTTTCTTAGCCCCCTGACCGTCAATTCCTTGACGGTTTTTATTTAATTAAATAAAAAAAGGGAAAAGAAAATGAAAAGAAATGTACTTTTAACTTCGCTGGTCGCGATTGGGCTGGCATACAACGCAAACGCTGCAACCGATGTAACGTTTGGTGGTGATTATACTATGTCAAATGGTTCTGTTGCAAATGTTGCAGACTCATTAGCAGACACAACATATGATTACACAACCAGTTCCGGTACAGAAACGGGTGTTGCGTATAACACAGCCCCAGACAAAACAAAGTTCACCTATGATTTGGCCAACGGTTCAAGTGCCAGTTTGAATGACGGTGTTCCGACCATTGACCAATATACAGGTGAATCCGCTGCAACAGGCGATATTGTTTCAACACAGGAAATCAAGGCTGGTGCAACTGCAAATCGTGCAAACTATACTTATGTGAATGGCCAGGGTGAAACTGTTGTCTTGGGGGATACTGCGCAAGATATGAGCGCCCAACACACCTTGTCTGATTATGCAGGTGGCGCGACTGCAACGATTACCAATGGTACTTCTGATATAACAGTTGACGGCACAATGTATTCATTTGATTACGAGGGTCAAACTTTCAAACTGTCGCCAGATGGATCAGAGTATACATTGAACGGTGTTCCGCAAACCGAACCAACCAGTGGCGCATTATTTGATTTATTAACCGATGTTAGGGGTGATTATAACAACGATAAAACCGCGGTTGAAACCGCAATAACAGACACTGCAACACAGCGCGCAGATGAAGAGGCAAAATTTGCTGCTGCTGACACTGTATTCAACACAGACGCGACAACTATTGCTGATTTGGATAATAAGTTCGCATCTGTTGGTGCTGCACAAGAATTATATAATGCTGCGTTGGCAAAGCAAGAAACCGCAACGCAAACTCATCAAACTGCGGTTACTGTACATGGTGCTGCATCAGATTTGTATAACGCTCCAATCCTGGAAACAATCACGAACGGTGCGAATGATGCGATTGATGGTGCATTGGCTGAAAATGGTGCAATCCGCACAGAATTGGATAAAAAGGTCAATATGTCTGATGCAGAAGCTATTTTTGCAGAAAAACAACAATGGGTTGATAACACGTTGGGCATAGAATCAGCGAATCCAGATTCTGTCGAAGTTGCATTAACCGGTCAAAACGCAGGCGATGCGACGACAATTACTGGCGCAATCAACAGCCTTGATTCTGCTGTTTCATCAAACACAGATGCGATTAGCGCAGAGGTCTCTCGTGCCACAGCAGCCGAAGCAGAATTAGATGGCAAGATTGCAACGAACGCAACAAACATTGCAGCGAACAAAACAGCGATTGAAAGCGAAGTCGCACGCGCAACAGCTGCTGAAGCCGAATTGGATGGCAAGATTGCAACGAACGCAACAAACATTGCAGCGAACAAAACAGCGATTGAAAGCGAAGTCGCACGCGCAACAGCTGCTGAAGCCGAATTGGATGGCAAGATTGCAACGAACGCAACAAACATTGCAGCGAACAAAACAGCGATTG
>CALCEG010000018.1 GCA_937900435.1 uncultured Alphaproteobacteria bacterium | reverse complement strand
TGATATTATAGTATAAAACAAAAGGTAAAACATGCAAGAAAATAAACCTGTTTTAGTCGTTGGATTGGGCAACCCAGGAAACGAATATAATCTGACGCGTCATAATGTTGGCTTTATGGCGGTTGACGCGTGGGCTGGTCCAGACGCAACGTGGAAATCAGAAAAGAACGCACTAACCACGCGCTGTGAAATTGATGGTCGCAAAATAATTTTTGCGAAACCCCAAACATTTATGAACAACAGCGGCATCGCTGTTTCTGCATTGTTGCAGTTTTACAAGATACCGCTGGAAAATTTAGTTGTTGTACACGATGATATGGATATACGCATTGGCGATCATCGACACAAGGTTGGCGGTGGCAGCGCCGGCCACAACGGCATAAAATCGATAGATGCGCACGTTGGTCGCGAATACCTGCGTATTCGAATTGGCATTGGTCATCCACGCGATTTTGGATTACCCATCAGTCCGGCCGACTGGGTCCTGGGCAAATTTACCCCTGATCAACAGAATACAATCCAAACCACAATCCAAACGATTGGTTAGGATTATATGCATGGTAAAGGGTCTTGTAGGTAGCAGTTTTCCTTTGTTGGAAATTGCGCAGGAATTCGCGTTCCTGATTCCATAAACTCCTCATTCGTTTGCCAATAATAGATTTTCTCATCGTTACCAAGTTTATAACAGACGTTATTGCTGTCACAAATTTTATTACTTGACCCTAGATAACAGTCTAACTTATTTGTGCTCTTTGGGTCCGATGTTGAATTAAGGGGACATTTTTGTTTTTTTAGTCCGTTTTCTTCGGTGTTATCACAATAATATCCTTCTGGACAATATTCGCAACTATTCTTATCCTCATTCCAATAACATCCTGGCGCTGCTTTACACATATCTATTGCGTAATTGACACCCAAATCATCGATATTCTTGTACTCATTATACAACTCGCAATCAAAATAACAATCGTCCTCGCTGTAAGATGCCTGTTGCGATATTTGCCCTTTTGAACAGACTTTATTTGAAGGGTTGCCACTTTCACAATAATACCCCCTTTGGCAATGGGTACACTTACCTTGAACTTGATCCCAATAACACCCAGCATATTTTCCGCAATCATTTATATTGCTTATATCGTTACAATTTTTACAAGGGTCGTCCTCAAACACAAATCGATCATAATAATAACCACAAAAACCAGTCCCTTTGCATTCTCCTTCATTATTTGAAATTTTTGTACAGTTGAACACACAATCATCCTCACTGTCTGAACCGCTCGGTGATGTTGCGCCATCTGGACAGGCTATCGGTTCGTACGGACTGCCGAGACAATAATGATCTTCAGGACAGCTTGTGCAATTGCAATTAGTGTCTGGATAAGACCCTGCCGTACAACCTCCAGCGCATGGTTCATTGCCGTCCGAAGGTAAATCTATACCCGAATATGATGGCAGGGTCGCTGACATAAAAACAAGGGTTATAAAACATATGCGTGATATTTTCTTCATGTTACAATTGTCCTT
The DNA here is from genome assembly GCA_937900435.1 of uncultured Alphaproteobacteria bacterium. GTDB lineage: Bacteria > Pseudomonadota > Alphaproteobacteria > Rs-D84 > Rs-D84 > Enterousia. The sequence continues at coordinate 2,528 of CALCEG010000018.1, read as the reverse complement.
TGGTTGTTTAATCATCGTAATACAAATGATAGCCTGTTGGATCCTTTACGCTACATACTTCGCCGTCTTTATTTTCCCAAGAATAAATGGTTAAATAAGCAGCGTTGTTTTTGAATTCGCATATCTTATTCGTGGAATCTGTATATGCCATATTCAATGGCTTAAAGCTACCTGAAGCAGCAGAGCCTTGTAGTTCATAAAAGCGTAATAATTTGTTCATTTGTACTATTTTTATCAGCCGCCCATCGCAGTTTATTTTTGTGCCATCTGTTTCATCTGCCGTCAATTCCCCCAAACAGTATACGGTACTAACAGTCTGTCTGTTGGTGTCAGAATCTGTCTTTGTCGAATATAACAGATTTGCAGTACTTGTTACCCCATCAGGTGCGCACATTGATGAGGAATGGCTTAAAGCGGTTGGCGCATCCAAAGATACTTGCGGGTACGAGAACCTAGAATTACTAGGTCTGTTCGTTGTTTTTACAGTATTGCCTGTGTCACAACATATTTTAATTTCGGTTTGTTGGTTATTATATGTTTTGAATTTTGCCGATATCAAAGTTGTATCGCAACAGTTAGTTATGCCGTCTGAAACGCCGAACCATTCAGAACACGCTGTTGTATATGTATAACAACTATCATTTTCAGTGCTTTTTGCAAACCATGCCATCAATGTCCCTGTTTCATTGTTGGTTGGAACCAGAATTTTATTTCCAGAATCCGTTGCTGTTGGCTGTTTGTTGCAATTTCCCCAAATGCTTTCGGTCAGACGGCACTTATAGCAATCCAGTGATGCAGCATTGTCGTTGCATTTTTCCGTACAAAAATCGAATATTTGAATCCCTTGTCCATAGGTATCAGATATATTATCTGTCGGGTGTTGTTTTTGAACCTCCATTAATGTTTTATTCCCTGCGCTGGCAACGCAATCCATAACATCGTCCCAACATGCCTTTTGTGTAAGGATGGTTCCGCGATTAATAGAATCTTGCCCCAAACACAAATCAAATTTTCCTGTTATACTTTGACACGCCTGAACAATACAGTTTTCGCCAACTGTACGACAGGTTTGCATTATAGCTTCGTATGTGTTTGCCGCCATAATACCTGTCACACCATCACCCCAGCCGCCTGTAATTGTGTTGTCAATATTATCAATCAGGTTCGAACAAGATGTTTTTATATCGGCGCACATTTCGTTCGCGGTCATATCGGCGGCGATTCCAAACACAGACAGCGCACGCGCATCAAAGTCAGCGATGGTCTGATTTGATTCATCAATACATTCCGATAACAAAGTCGTGCAAGATTGACGAACTTCTTCCAGTTTTGCATTCTGTGCTAATTTTATCTTGGCCAGCGCGTCATCTAAAAAGCCATCCCATACCGCATCTGCGATGTTCTGACATTTTTCCATCGCTGGTTCCAGATATTCCTTTTTAGTATTTAAAAAGTTTACAAAACTGCTGTTGTTGGGAACTGTCTGCCACGTTAAATCGCCCGTTGGTCGCTGAATTGTTTCTTGTAACAAATACAAATCAGCGGTTAAAAATGCCTGACCCGTCGTTGGATTAATATAATGCCCCGTTGTATCCAGACATTTATGTAAATCTTCCCCACATACCGCAGAGTTTGTCAGCATATCCAGCATTTTTGCTTTACAAGTCAACATATCATCAGAATTTCTTTTCTGATGAATGTCCAATCGCGACATATCCAACAGTGCCCCCGATTCCATAACTTTGCTGCGCGCTTGATCAACCTGTGTCTGATATGTTTTGGAAACTGTATTACAGTCTTGTTCGATTACCAGTTGATAACTGCTTTCTGCGATTTTTAATTCGTCTTCGGTGCAGACTTCGGCCGCCATTTCACGACATACTGGTAATGCTGCCGAATATAATGCTGTCCCGATTTTAGTTGTCGTTGATGCACCACCCAACGAATCAATATCATCAAATGCAGAATCCATATTTAACGACAAAGAAATCGCGTTTAAATTCTGGTCAAAATTACTGTCGTCAAAACTAGTATTTAATTTCTTGGCGATTTCGTCCAACAACTTCTTAGATTCAGAAGAATCCTTGGTGTTATATGCGTTTTCCCCTTCGGTCGCGGTGTTAATCGCCAACGCATCTTCCTTGTCTAGATTCACAACCAGCAAGCGCTGACTAAAATCCAATAATTTTTCTTCGATTTTTTCAAGATTTTGTTTTGTTCCGCTAAATTCCTTGTATCGCGCCGAACACGCACAACGTTTTAGTTGCGTGTCTTTATTAGCACAAAATTCATCCATACATTCATTAAATACAGTACGGCATTTTGAATAGTCGCGTGCCATTACCGCCGCCGCCGCCCGCGCCGCCTCCGCTGGGTGTTTCGGGCTCATCGGCCACGATGTCGGTTGCAACGTACTTCACCTTCTGAGCCTGCTTGTTCAGGGCAAACTGCTTGCTGAAGGTTTAGCTCGGCGGCCCGCGCTCGGCATCCCGAAGGGTGACGCTTGCTACCCGCTCGACCTCTGGTCG
>CALCEG010000017.1 GCA_937900435.1 uncultured Alphaproteobacteria bacterium | reverse complement strand
CATAACCGCTTACCTGGTTTGCATTCATCATAGAAGAATAATCTCCTCTTGTTGAAATATCACATTCCATATATTCTGCAAATCTGTCATAAGAATCATATTCTTCGCGCAGTGCACGTTGTTCTTCGGTGGCAGATGCGCCTTCTTCTTCGACAAAGATGTCATAGCGCAACTGGCGAACCTGTCTGCGTTCTTCTTTGTTTCTGGTCAAGCGTACTTCAAAATCACGAACTTTTATTGTCATAAATAATCCTTGTGCTTTTTACATAGGAAAGAATAGCAAAGAAAAGCGAATGTTTCAATATTTTTATTTATCAATGCAAATTTTCAGCCAGGTTTGCAATCGCAATCGCATACCAGTTAGAATTATTCCATCGCTTTATTCTATAAAAATTCGGATATGTCAGATATGCTGTAATAACTGGCAATGGCGCAACGTCTGCATCTGATACAGCATCGGCAGCAGATTCACGCACAGCCTGAATTTCTGCGATGTCTGCGACCAGTCCTGCGACAATATCTGTTTGTGGGATTGGTGTGCCATCTGGATTTATAATTCCCATTGCTGCCCATTCTAGCAATGTGCGCTTTGTTTTGCCGTCTAACAAAGCAATATCAAAATCAGCAGGCAGTACAACGCGGCGAACGATGCGTTCGTTTTTATTCCATCCCAGTTTGTTCAAGTAATTTCCTGCGCTATACATCGCATCGCTGATATTGTTAATGATATCGATACGTCCATCACCATTGCCGTCCGCGCCATATTGCGCCAAAGTTGTTGGTATAAATTGAAAGTGTCCCATTGCGCCGGCCCACGAACCTTGGATTCTGCATATATCAAGTCTGTTTTTATCTGCGATTTTCATCAGTGCAATTAATTGGTTCGTAAAAAATGTTTCGCGCCGTCCGTCATACATCAGTGTCAAGAATGCGTCTATTAATTGGTGTCGTGATTTTACTGCGCCATAATTAGATTCCAACCCCCAGAACGCCAACATAACGTGTGGTGGAATACCATACTTTTGTTCGACGTGCGACAACAGTGTCGGATATTTTGTGCGCATTTTTTTACCACTTGATATTCTGGATTGGCTAACTGTTCTGCTCAGATAGTCATCCAAGGTCAATTTAAATTCTGCTTGGTTTTTGTCGCTTTTCACAATAGAAGGGATGAATGCTGGCGACTTTAGAGTGTCGTCAATTACATTTGTTGAAACGTGTTCAGATTGTGCGCGTGCGCGAACAGAATCCAAAATGCTATACCATCTATCTACATCAAAAGAACCACGTTCCGCCCAAACGCTAAACGGTAAAAAAAGTAATATGACCAAATGCCACACCAAAAAGTTTTTACGCATTGAACATCCTTAAATCTTTAAAATGAATATTTAAATCCCAAATGCAATCCAAACGATTGCCATGTTGCGCGCTTTAAAGAATCCGTAACTTGTTCTGTGTGCGCTGGGACAGTCTCTAACAGTGGGACATAATAGATATTTCCAAATTCGTCTTCGATTTCTTGCATAACATATTGGCCGTTTTCGTCAATCACATATTGACTGTATTCTGCGACGTATAATTCCCCAGGGATTTTGCCAACGTGGAACAAGTTCATGTCGACTTTCAGCGACAGTTGCAGACGGTCAGATATTTTATAATCATATTCCATTTCCGCGGCATAAGAATATGCGCCGTTATTCCCTTCGTCCAAGAAGCTGGGGTTTTGTTGCCAGTCTGTACGGTTTGGCCAGATACCTTCGGACGAATAGTTTGGCATTCCAAACTGCATATAAATACGCAATTTGTCTTTTAGTGTCATTTGTTTTTCTATTTCCAGTCCTACATAAAATCCTGACCAGGTTGTGTTATATATATGCGTTGTTCCTTCGACAATAACAGGACCGTCACCACCAATAATAACACATTCGCCAGATTCAACCCCCCATGGTATTGTGCCCATAGAAATTTCATAATCGCCAGTCACCAACTCATTCCCTAAATATGGAAATCCATCAATGCTGGAACCGTTTGGTAAATTTGTCACGACCTTGATATCTTCTGGCGACATACATACTTGATACCAGTCTTCGGGTGGTGTTGCACCAACAGGCACCGAAAAGAATTCGCCCAGTTCATTACCATAAACATAATACCCCTGGTCTGTCATCAACGGCAGATACACCCCAGGGTTCGGATAGTAATGATTTGACATTTCCAGGTTGTGTTTAAAAATTTCATACCCGATGGTTGGGGACAGTTTCCATCCGCCGATATCCCAGATATGGTGTGCGGACATCCCCAGACGCAAATAATTACTGCGTCCCGACTGGTCGCCGGTTGATATCGTAAAGATACCGTATTCTGGGTATGCTTCATCAAACGGCTTCAGGTCATAGTCCATTGACAGTCCGCCATGCGACATTGTGCCGTACGCATATTCCCCATAAACAGACAAATCAAAGTCGCGCAAAGAAAAGTTGTGGCGCGCCCCCAGGCGTATTTCATTCCAAATCATATCATCCCATTCCAAGATGGAATTTACACCTGTTTCAAATTCAAAGTCTGCAAAACGTCGAACATATTCGCCCCAAAAAAATGTTTTATCTTCTGCCACCATTGGCATTGCAACGCCATTCGGGGTCATTGTCCCCATAAAGTTCGGCATTTGTGCGCGTGGCACCTGGTACGAATAAGTGCGTGTTCCAACAACCTGTTTGTTTCCAGAATGTCCAACGTATTTTGTGTATCCTTGGTTTGCATAATTACCATATGCACGTTGATTTGTGCTTGGTACAGCGGAAATTTGATAATAAGAAGGCACCCCTTCGTTCGCGGCAAACACCGCCAACGGCGCAAAAATCCCAGTTAAAATCGAAAATATCCTTGCCTTCATCGTATATACGTTGTCTATATTATATCATAAAATTATGTGGCATAAAAGTGTTTTTAATTAAAAACTTGCGCAAAAATATTCTGAATGTAAAATACAGACAGTATGAAACAGTATCCACATAATATTTATATACACGTTCCGTTTTGCAGGTCAAAGTGCAAATACTGTGCATTTTTTTCAAACGCGTGTGCAGAGCCAGACTGGGGGACGTATGCAAACAGTGTTTGTGATGAAATTGTTTCTTGGGGGCAGCGACTGGGCAAATCAGATGTTCCGACTGTGTTTTTTGGTGGTGGTACACCGTCATTGGTCCCAGAAAAATATATTGAACAAATTATTGGCACAATTCATAAAAACTTTGCGGTTTCAAAAGATGTGGAAATAACGCTGGAATCGAACCCTGCGACACTTGACGACAAAAAATTAAAGTTTTTAAAATCTGTGGGAATTAATCGGTTGTCTGTGGGTGCGCAACGGTTAGACGATTTGGAATTAAAATTCTTGGGTCGGATACACAGTGCCGACGACACGATAAAGTTGATAAAGTTTGCACAAGATATCGGTTTGCGTGTGTCAGCAGACTTTATATACGGGTTGCCCAATGACACAGTTTCATCTGTTGTGAATATATGCAAACAGATTAATTCGCTGAATTTAACCCATTGTTCTTTGTATGAATTAACCATTGAGCCAAACACGCCGTTTGGAAAAATGAATCTTGATATGCCGACTAATGATGAAATGGCGTGTATGTATCAGGTGATTGCAGAAAATTTAAATTTACCACGATACGAAGTGTCAAATTATGCGTGTTCTGGGAACGAATGTCGACACAATCAGAACGTTTGGGACGGTGAACCGTATATTGGAATTGGGCAGGGTGCCGCCGGCAGGGTCTTGATAGATAACACTTGGTACGAACAGTTGGGTAATGACGAATTTTTCAAAGAATTATCGTCTGATGAACGTGCGATTGAAAAAATCTTAACAGGATTGCGAACTGTTCGCGGTTGTCGATTGACACAGGACGTAAAAAGCGTTATTGATATAGATTGGGTACACAATCACCCTGAATACATACAAAATTTCAACGACCGCATTTGTGTAACAGACAAAGGGTTGTTAATTTTGGATAATTTGATAACAAACGTGGTAAGGTAAAATGAAAAGTAAATTTTGGAACATTGTCGGAATTATTGCGGTAATTGCTGCAATAGTATGGGCGCAAAACATACAAAAGGAGAAGGTCGTGAATGCAGGTATAAAACTAGAAAATATGGACACCAGTTTTAATGCAGGTGATGATTTTTACAAGTATGCAACGAATGGTTGGCAACAGGCAAATCCAATCCCAGACGACTATTCCAGATACGGCGCATTTGATATTTTGCGCGACACGAATTTACAACGTACTCGTGAAATCGCTGAAAATGATTCTGGCAAAATCGGCACGTTATACAAGATTGCCATGGACGAAGCAAAATTAAATGTAGATGGTACAACACCGGTTGCACCACAAATCGCCGAAATCAATAATCTGACACGCAAAGATTTAGAAAAATATCTGGGTAAAATGCATCGTTTTTCGTCTGCGTTTTGGGGTGATGGCGTTGCGCTGGACGAAATGGACAGCGAATATTATTTATACAATATTGTCCAGGGCGGACTTGGGCTATCGCGTGATTATTATTTTGACACAGATGCCAAGTCTGTTGAAATCAGAAAAAAGTATAAAGATTTTATCGCTAAACAAATGAATAACTTTGGCATAAATGTCAATGTTGAAAAGTTGTATAAATTGGAAGAACGTATGGCAAAATCGTTCTATCCAAAAGAAAAACTGCGCGACCCGCACGCAAACTATCATAAAATGAGTGTTGCAGAAATCAAAGAAAAATTTTCTGGTTTTGACTGGGATGCTTTTTTAACTGCGCGTGGTGCATCGGCAGCAGAATTTATCAACATTGGACAACCCGAAGCAATCGCAGAATCTATCGCGATTATGAACGATACAGATTTTGAATTAATCAAAACGTATTTGAAATACAGAATTGTTTCTGGGGCAGACACATTACTAGACGACAAAACATACAGTATCTCGTTTGATTTTTACAATCGCACAATGGCAGGGCAAAAAGAACCAAAACCACGTTGGAAGCGTGCAGTTGCACTGATTGATGATTCTTTGGGCGAACAGGTTGGGCGTTTATACGTTGAAAAATATTTTTCCGCGGACGCAAAAAAACGTATGCAAACACTTGTGAAAAATTTACAACGTGCATACGGCGACAGGATACAGGGATTAAGTTGGATGTCTGATGATACCAAGAAAAAAGCGTTGGAAAAATTATCTACATTCCGCGCAAAGATTGGGTTCCCTGATAAATGGCGCGACTATTCAAGGTTAGAAATCACGAATGATTCCTTGTGGGAAAATATGATACGCGTTTCTGAATTCGAAGACGCATTTTGGATTGAAAAAATTGGAAAACGCAAAGACCCCAGCATCTGGTATATGAACGCGCACGAAGTTAATGCGTATTATGATCCATCAACAAATGAAATTTGTTTCCCAGCTGGCATATTGCAAAATCCATTCTTTGATATGTCTGCGGACGATGCGTTTAACTATGGTGCGATTGGTGCGGTTATTGGGCACGAAATGACGCATGGTTTTGATGATTCTGGGCGACATTTCGACCAAGAAGGAAATATGAAAGACTGGTGGACTGCGGACGATGCGCGCGGGTTTGATGAACGCGCAAGTGTTATGAAAAATTTCTTTAACCAGATTAAAATAAACGATGAAGTCAATGCGAACGGCGAATTTACATTAGGTGAAAATTTGGCGGATTATGGCGGCGTAACGATTGCGTTTGATGCGTATAAAAAGTACGGCACCCCATCCGAATCAGTTGCGAATTTGACATCTGATATGCGCTTCTTTATTGCGTATGCTGGCGTTTGGGGGCAGAATATCAGACCAGACGAAGAACTGCGTCTGACCAAGGTTGATGAACACTCGCTGGGCAAGAATCGCGTTAACGGAATATTGCCGCACATAAACGCGTGGTACGATGCGTTTAATATCGCTTCGGACAGCAAACTGTATCTGGCACCAGACCTTCGTGTAAAGTTATGGTAAATATAACAAGCAATGTTTTTTTACATTGCTTTTTTATTTGCTTTATATTTAGAATAAGCTTGTCCAATATATGCAAAAACTTATCAAGGAAGTATAAATATGAAAAAGACAATTTTATTTGCAACTTTATTTGCGTTGCCAACATTAATGGCGAATGCAGCGATGCCTTTTGTTGGTGTGTATCAAACTATTGATGACGAAACTAAACAGGCAAAATCTATTGTTCAAATATACGAATACCGCGATGAAGACGAAACAAAAATCGCTGGTCGCATTATCGCGTTGTATGACACAGACGGTAAAATATCTGAAACAATAAACAATCCAATTCGTGTTGCAGAAAAAGTCAACGGCGCGCCAAAGATGGCAGGCTTGGACATAATCTGGGATATGGAATGGGATTCGGACGATTCTGAATACGAAGATGGCAAAATTATGGACCCAAAATCAGGCAAGGTTTATCGCAGCGTTATGTGGCAAGACCAACCAAGTATTCTAAATGTTCGTGGAAAAATTGGACCATTCGGTCGCACCCAGAAATGGAATGTGCTTGATATGGCCAGTTTGCCAACAGAAATACAAAATCTGGATACGTCGAACTGGAATCCCCAGAAATAAAACAACACCGGCATCGCCGGTGTTTTTTTGTATAACAGACAGAAAATCAGCAAAAATTTCATTTGAATACTGTCTTATGCCAATAAAATTCGTTTCGTGATATATTTCTATTATGGTCCCAGAAATTAAGTATTTTATATCTCAAACCGGTAATGGGTTCGAAGCGATTTACCAAGGCCAAAAAGTTGGTGAAATAACTTTTGCGCGCGTTGGTTCTGATAAAATTATAATTGATTACACTGGTGTCGCCCCAGAATTCAGACATCATCAGGTTGGTTTAACACTGGTTCGTAATGTAGCGAATATGGCGCGCAGTCAGCAAAAGCATATCTTGGCATTGTGTCCATTTGCGCGCGCGATGTTCAATCGGTATCCCGAATTTGACGATGTTCGTTTGATGCACGTGCGTTAAAAATACGTTGCACAAAAATCTCTTTTTTAATAGAATCCTTTGCGTGTAAAAACTAAAAAGGAAAGAGATGCAACAAAAATCACGCGCAACATTGATATTTTTAATTTTTTTAAATGGCTATGTTAGTCTGGGGTTAGAATTATCTGTTTTGCGTCAATTGTCGTTTTTTGTTGGCAGCAGTGCTGTTATAACCAGTATTATAATGGCAATGTTTTTAGGTTTTATGTCGCTGGGGTATTTCGCAGGCGAATCGCAACGCGTTAACAGTGCCAAGATTTGCAAAATTTTAAACAGCAGTTTTTTATTTATTGCATTTTTATCTGTTTTTGCGGCCAGTTTTCCACTGATAACTATGTATTTCACATGGTTGTACAGTAGTGGCATAACATCTGGTGCGTTTCAGACATTTATTTACTCGCTGGTATTTTTATCGGCTGGTCCATTTTTATTTGGTTTTAACACGACATTATTATCGCGCCAGTTGCGTTTACAGAATTCTAATTATACGGGTGGCGTAATGGCGTGGGATACGATTGGTTCTGTTTTTGGTTCTATTATAACGACATTATTGTTGATGCCGTTTGTTGGCGTGAATTATACTGTTATGCTTATAACCTTATTGTCGGTTATTGGTGCGTTTATATTATATCGTGGTTATTTGGCGTGGGTGCTGGGTACGCTTGCGTTGACGTTATCGTTATTAATAAACAGTAACGCATATCAGCGGCGTATGTTTGGCATTTTGGTAAACAATGCGAATTCAACTATATCAGTGGTCAGCGAAGAGGATACGCGCATTTTATATATGAATGGTTTGCCGATGTCTGTGTATCAGCCCAGCACTGATACCGCGGCAGAATATATTAATTACCTGAATCATAATTTTATTTATACGATGCCCAAAAGCAAGACGTATCGCATACTTGTCCTGGGGGCAGGTGGTTTTACACTTGGTCTGCACGATACGCATAACGATTATACTTTTGTTGATATAGAGCATACTCTAAAAGAAGTATCAGAAAAATATTTCTTGGGGCAAAAATTAACACCGAACAAACAGTTTGTTGTTGCGGACGCCAGCCAGTTTTTAAAGAACACTGATACACGGTATGATTTTATTTTATTGGACGTATATTCAAATTCGTTCCAAGTTCCCGAAGGTTTTATAACGGCAGAATTTATGTCGCGTTTAAAATCGCGTGTTGCGCCAAATGGTGTTATTGCGATGAATCTGATTGTGTCGCCAGAATTTGATGATGTGTATTCGCGTGTTTTTGATAATACCTTCAGAACTGTTTTTCCGCGCAACACATCGCGTCAGATTATTGATGGTTATAATCCATGGGACGGCAAGGATGGAGCTTCAAATGTGATTTATTTTTATTACAATATTGAAAACGATGGTCGCATATATACGATAAACAAGACACCTGTAATTTATGACCGATTGATGTAAAAAAAATACGGGTTGTCCCGTATTTTTTTGTTTTATTTCTTTAAATTTTCTGCGACAAAGTTCCAGTCGACCAAGTTGTTTAAAAAATTATCAACAAAATCTGCACGCTTGTTTTTATAGTCCAGATAATAAGAATGTTCCCAAACATCCAATGTTAATATTGGTTTCATATTATGTGCGATAGGCGTGTCAGCATTTGTTGTATTTATGATTTTTAAATTTTCGCCATCGCGAACCAGCCATGTATATCCGCTGCCGAACAAAGATGTTGCGGCTGTCTTAAATTGATTTGCAAAGTTTTCTACACTGCCGAATTTTTCGATAATTTCTCGGGGGATTTCAGTGTTGCATTTTGGGCACATTCCTTGAAAAAAGAAATCGTGATTATAAATTTGCGCAGCGTTATCAAATATTTTTTTATCGTCTGAATTTGTTGCGGAATTTTTTATAATATCAATCAGTGAAAAATCTTCATACGGTGTATTTTCAATCAGTTTATTTAGGTTATTAATATATGTCGCAACATGCTTGCCATGGTGTGTTTCCAATGTTTCTGCAGATATGTATGGTGTCAAAGCGTCTGTTGGGTACGGTAGTGGGAATTGTGTTAATGCGAACATATTTTTTTCTCCTTGTTTCATAAAATATATTCGTTGTTTCAATTAAAAAAATCAACAGGAAAAAATATAAAAAAATGCTTGCGTATCACATTAAAGATTTTCTATAATCTGATTGTTAGAAAGGAGTATTTAATGAAAAAAATATCATTTGCATCTGCAATTTTAGGTCTGTCATTATTTGGTGCTGCGTCTGCATCAGAAATGGTTACGATTTATTATTCGCCATCTTGTCCATATTGTCATTATGCACGCGATGACATTTCTGGCAAGTTGGTATATGAATTCCCAAATCTTTCTGTTACAGAAATAGACGTTTCTAATCCTGAAAATCACCCTATGTTTTCTTATGCGTTAAAGAAATGTGGTTTGAAATCGGGTGGTGTTCCTGTTGTTGTTTACGGTGATAAATGTAAACAGGGATATTCTGATGTTTTAATAGATGACGTTCGTGAAATGTTAAGCGCGTCTTTAAATGAAGAAGAAAAAACATTGGTTGCTGCTAATCGCAAAGCAATGGAAACAGACGCAAATGCATTCAAGGCTCGTAACGCTGACAGAAAAAAAGCCGTTGTTAAATATAATGCGAACAGTACAAAAACTGCGACCAAGGGCAGTGAAACGCGTTCAAATACAGGTGTTGCGCCCAGACCAACCAAGGCACAATAATACGCAGGATTTGTTTTATTAGTTTGGGGCCGATACTTTTAATAAGCCAGAAAAGAAGTTCGGCCCCGTTATTTTGAATACGGGAAATAAAATGTTTGATTTAACTGTACTAGATTACGTTTATATTGCGGTTGTTTTGGGGTCGACTATATGGGCGACAATTCGCGGTGGTGTGTACGAAACAGTTGCGACATTATCATGGGTTGTTGCTGCGATTTCTGCGCGTTTTGCGTCGCCTTGGTTGGACAAGTTTTTGCAATCGTGGTTTGATTTGTCGGAATCAACGGTTGGCACATTAATCGCATCGTATTTTGTTGTGTTTTTTGCGGTTTTATTGTTGGTTGGTTTTTTAAATCAGAAACTGCGCGACAAAATCCAAGACAGCATAATGAACATCACTGACAAGACCTTGGGGGTAATTTTTGGCATTATACGCGGTGTTGTTGTTATGGGTGGTGTTTATTGGGGGGCGTTGTGGTATTATTCTGATATGCCTTTCTTGCCACAATGGTTGTCCCAGGCGCGTATGCGTCCAGTTATGCAGATTACCGCTGTTAAATTAGACGAATGGTTTTTCCCTGGGCCAGAGAACAAGTTGTTGGCGCGTGATGTTGCTGGTGCTCGCCAAGCCATAGAGATTTATAATAACTTAATAAATCCCGCGATAACCAAGAAATTAAAAGAAACAGATGTTGTTGATTCTGATGCGTCGAATGGGGACGATGAAACCGGTTATAAAACCTCAGAACGTGCCGCATTGGAAAATCAGTTGTTGCAGATTGAAACGGTTGCTCATGCTATCGAGGCTGCAGAAACCGCGACCGTAACCGAAATGGAATAAATCAAAAAAACACCCGATAAAATATCGGGTTTTTTTATATAGATTTTATTTCTTGGCAACACGTTCGCGAAATTCGTTACTTGGGCGGAAGGTTGCGACACGTCGTGCGGAAATTATTGCGCTTTCACCTGTCTTTGGATTACGTCCCATACGCGCAGCCTTGTCCAAGATTTTAAAAGTTCCAAATCCTGCAAACTTAACTTCTTCGCCGTTAATCAAAGATTCGCAAATTTCATCAAAAACAACGTCGACCATTTTGTATGCGTCTGATGTTGTTAATCCAAAACGTTCACGCAGTCTGTTTGCTAAATCATTTCTTGTTATTGTTGCCATTTATTACCCCTATGCTTTTTTGTTGTTAAACTCTTATTAATGCCGCGCCCCAGGTCAGTCCGCTGCCAAACGCGGGATATAAAATTAGTTGTCCTGGCTTTATGATATCATTATCAAACGCATAAGCCAAGGCCAAAACACCAGATGCGCCACTGGTATTTGCGTGGCGGTCAACGGTTATCAAAATCTTTTCCATCGGAAAATCCAAGCGTTCTGCGCAACTGTGTATTATGCGCAAATTTGCCTGGTGTGGAATAATCCAGTCTATGTTTTCTGCGGTTATTCCGGCGTGTTCCATAATATAGCGTGCCGCCGCTGGCATACATTGGACCGCTTTTTTATATGTTTCTGGGCCGTTCATTGCAATTTTGTGATCGTGCGTTCCATGCAGACATTCGAATTCGCCACCATCTGCCATTACAACAGTGTCGATTATACCAGAATAACTGGACGAAGAATGTTCGAAAATCAAAGCCCCGGCCCCATCGCCAAACAAAACCGCCGTTGTACGGTCGTTCATATCAATAAAGCGTGTCATTTTTTCTGCGCCAATTATCATTATGCGGCGATGCATTCCGGCTGTAAAGAATCCACGCGCACAATGCAACGCGTAAATATAGCCTGTACATGCGCCACGCAAATCAAACGCAGGAATATTGTTTTTTGCGCCCAGACGTCCAACAACCTGAACACCAACAGATGGGAAATCAAGTTCTGGGGTTGTTGTTGCAACCATTACTAAATCGATATCGTCGATGCATAAATTAGCGTTTTTCAACGCGCGTTGTGCGGCGACTGTTGCCATATCTGCGACCGTTTCGTCGTCGCGTGCAAAATGGCGTTGCTTAATGCCAGTGCGCGTTGTAATCCATTCGTCAGTAGTATCCATAACGCGTTCGAAATCAGCGTTCGTCATTATGCGTTCTGGTAAATAAGAACCATAACCGATAAGCCTGCTGCCCATTTATGCCTTTCCTTTGGTTGTTTTTAGCACAGGTTATTATACAGGCAGTATTTCTAACTTGCAATAAAATTTACCTAGGAATCTATTTGCTTTTTGTGTTTAGTTCCTTTATAGCGCGGTTTATCTCTTCTAATTTCTTTATTTTTTCTTCTAATTGTTTCTGCGCTTTTAGTAATTCGACCAGCACGTTCGCGTATTTTATTTTCTTAGAAATATCTTTTTCTTCGCTTATACCACGAACAAGTCTGTCTGCTTTACGTTGTGTCAAGTTATATTCTTGGTTAAATTCGTATGCAACAGATGTGATATCAACCCATTTTTTTGATTCTGTTTCCTGATTTGCTACATCGTTTGGTTCTGATGGTGCGGCGTCAGGTTCTGTTGCGGTTTCGACCTCGAAAGACTTGATGATATCGGTCGGTGTTTCCGCGCTGTTTTCTTCGTGTGATTCGATTTGTGGCTTCTTTTTTGTTTTATTGTCATTGTCGTCGTCGCCGTTGCCGCCGCCCGGGGGTGGGGTGTTTCCGCTGTCGTGTATCAATGTTTGTATATCGATACAATCTTCGATTTCTGGGATGTCTTCATCTGGTATGTTTCGGAAATAATTTTTGTATTCTAATTGATTTTTTCCATCATGACTTGGAAAGTATTTAATCGCAATTAAATCATTACCCTTGATTACCCAAATAACGCGTGCCGCATTACTATTAGGCAGTGGTTGAGAAATACAAGTACCACATTTGAAATCTAATGACGATATTGGTGATATTACGCCTTGGTCGTTAATGTTGAGAATATTAGTGTCTGTTTCTCTTGGCATCAAGTTAACGTTATTAATCGTTTGCAGAAAATCTTGAAAAACTTTATTGTTTCCGCATTTTTTTTCGACAGCCTTCTTAACTGATTTTTTCATATATTTTTTTATTTCTGTTTTTTCAACTGTTTTTTCCTTCAAACAGCAGGTTCGCGGTATTTCTTGTGTGCTTGTTTCTGTGTTCACCGTTGTTTTTGCGGTCTTTTTGACGGGTGTTTTTTCTTCGGTTTTTTTAGGCGCTGCCTTAGCGGCCTCTTGCTGCTGAATGTATTTCACGATTTTGTCTATATATTTTGCTTTGACACAAGAAACCTGTTTATCGTCAGGAAGCCACATTTGGCAAGATTCCAAATTTAATCCTGCTTTTGGAGAGCGGGCCTGTTGAAAATAGCGTTTTAACTCCTCTTTGCTAAGTTGTGTTAATATGTTGTTTTCTTTTACATACTTAACAAAATCGTCTGCGCAAATCCAATCAGGCGTTTTTTTTGGTAATCTTATTATTTCTGCAGTGTCTTGCTTTGGTGCGACCGATGTTTTTTCATTCTTCAAGTCCAATTTTTCGCTGGTTATTTGTGCCAGCGTATTGCCACGCTCGTCATAAACGACCACATCTGGGTATAATTCAATAAACGATTTGGCAATTGATACATCTTCCTTCTTGGCAATATTGTTAAAGATATTGTTTCTGACGCGCACAATTTCAGTACTGTGTGGTAGAACACCAATCAAATCACCAATACTGGAAATTGAGTACAAGCAGATTAATTCTGAAATACCATTGGGCAAAACAGAATCAGGGGTAATGCGCCAATCGCCGCTGTTAAATATTTTAGCGTCTGAATAGACTTTTGAAAAATTAGGCAATGGACGTTTTTTACCTTTGGGCAAATGAATGTCCGATACGACCAAAATAGGTTCTGAATCAGAAGAATTTTCTAAAAAATCAAACAAGTCAATATCGACATTTTCATAAACGCCTTCTTTTTCTTGTAAGATTCTTATATTTAATTTGTCGCGTGCCATATCTGTTTTTCCTTTTTTTTATTGTGTTATCAAGATAAAACATAGCACACAAATCTGTTTTGTCAATATTTTTATATAAAAAAACTTATTGAATATCAAGATGGTATATTATAATATTTTGTTGCTGTCCCCATAGTTCAACTGGATAGAACAAGTTCCTCCTAAGAATTAGATGCAGGTTCAAGTCCTGCTGGGGATGCCAATATATAAAAAAGAACAAAACAAATGAAAAACAAAGCCGTAAAGATTGGAATTATTGCTAGTATTGCACCGCACATCTTTTGTTGT
>CALCEG010000016.1 GCA_937900435.1 uncultured Alphaproteobacteria bacterium | reverse complement strand
CGATACCCTGCTGCTCGACGTAATCGATAGCAGCCGGGATAGCTTCCTTAACTGTCATTCCGTTAAGGAAACCTGAGTTGCACATTATTCCCTCCTTAGCATCGAAGCTTGACTCGCTTACATCACATCCTTCGATGAGCGGGATGATAGGAAGATCGAATCTCTTTGCGAATGCATAGTCTCTGCTGTCGTGAGCAGGTACGGCCATTATAGCTCCTGTTCCATAACCTGCCAATACATAGTCAGAAACCCAGATAGGAATTTCTTCGTTTGTAAGAGGGTTAGTAGCGTAAGCTCCTGTAAATACCCCTGAAACTTTTTTAACTTCGGCTTGGCGTTCGCGTTCCGAACGATTCTTTGCCCAGTTAAGATAATTTTCTACTTCTTCTTTTTGTTCCGGAGTAGTTATATCCATTATCATTTCATGTTCAGGACATAATACCATAAATGTCACACCAAAAATAGTGTCGGGACGTGTGGTAAATATCTCAAACTTTTCTGTGCTATTCTTTAATTCAAAGAATACTGAAGCACCTTCGCTTCGGCCTATCCAGTTGCGTTGTATTTCTTTTAAACTGTCGCTCCAATCCACTTGTTCCAAGCCATCTAGTAAGCGTTGCGAGTAGGCTGTAATTCTTAGCGACCATTGTCTCATAAGTTTTCGTTCAACAGGGTAGCCACCTCTTACAGATAAACCACCAACAACTTCATCGTTAGCCAATACTGTTCCTAATTGTGGACACCAGTTTACAGGAATGTCAGCCAAGTATGCTAAACGATAGTTCATCAATACTTGTTGTTTTTCTTTGTCGCTGTAAGCGTTCCATTCTTCGGCAGTGAACAATAATTCTTCGCTGCAAGCAACATCAAGACCTTTTGAACCTTGTTTTGCAAATGCTGCTTCTAGTTCGGCTATTGGTCTGGCTTGGTTAGCTTGGTTGCAATAGTAACTATTGAAAAGTTGTATGAATGTCCATTGTGTCCATTTGTAGTATTGAGGGTCACAAGTTCTTATTTCTCTGTCCCAGTCGTAGCAAAAACCTATTTTGTCCAATTGTTCGCGGTAGCGAGCAATGTTCTTTTCTGTAGTTATAGCAGGGTGTTGTCCTGTTTGGATTGCATATTGTTCTGCAGGCAATCCGTAAGCATCGTATCCCATTGGGTGAAGCACATTAAATCCTTTTAGGCGTTTGTAGCGTGCAAATATATCGCTAGCAATATAGCCAAGAGGGTGACCAACGTGCAAACCTGCTCCCGACGGATAAGGGAACATATCTAATATGTAAAATTTAGGTTTATCGCTTGAATTTGGAGTTTTGTAAGTGTTGTTTTTTTGCCAATAGGCTTGCCATTTAGGCTCAATTTCGGTAAAATTGTAATCCATACGTATTATGTATTTATACTGTGTGTCTATTGCTTTTTTTCGCTCTGTTTTGCATCAGAGTATTTGGGTTTATTGTTGTGTTATAGAACTTCTGTATGATAAAACTATTTGGTTGTTGTCTTAAAAAACAATGTTCATAACCATTTATGTATTATGAACATTGTTTCGATATTATTTGTTTTTATTCATCTTCTTCTAAGTCTAAATCAATGTCGTCGTCATCTAACATTCCACCTTGTATTTCAAATAGTAGTTCTTGAAGTTCTTCCATTGTTATAGTATTGCAGTCTTTTGGTATTTCAACTTCGTTTTTCGATGGTTTGTCAAACGATATTGAAGTGGCAATAAGATGCAGATTAATTCCATTGTTTTCTATATCAAACTCTAAAGGTAGAAAAATATTGCTATTAGAGTTTAATGGAAATGAAAGTAAAAGATCTGTTGCTACCCAATAAGAAATACTATCGTTGATGTAAACACTTACTGCTTTGTGTCCCAAAATGTCTTTTTCTTTGTCCCCTGCTGCCAGACGCGCACGCAAAACATCCGTTTGATTGCGCAACTCTTCATCAGTCATCGCGTGATATTTTGGCTCTAAATCATTTATTAGAGATACCGTTTTGTCATAATTCTTGATAATTCTGTCGTTTGCAGAACCTAATAATTTTGTAATAACGTTCTTTATCATACCTTTTTTCCTTATTTTATCACGCAATATATAGCAAGTTTGCATAAATTGGTCAAGACTCTTTATGATATAGTGCCTTTGTTTGATTTGCGCAAGAAGAAAAATTTATTTTTTTTGAAAAAAACTTATCTAAATCATAAAAAAATATGATATATTAAGTAGCGAGAAAAAGACAATGACGCAACAGTAGAGAGGATATATATTATGCGAGAACCCATACAAAACCTGAACACCGCTGATATTACTAGTGAAATTTATACAATCGCACCAACACAGCTGGAATATATCGCCAGATTGTTTGGAAATACCGTTGCCGACCAAATGAATATGCGTACTTTTGCGCCAAAGATTCGACAAATCGCAGAACACGCATTACGCCACGCGTTAAGTGCAGCACGCACAATGGGCGAAAAAAAGTAATCTTTATTTTTTTGTTTTGATTGATAATATGTCAGAACTTTTCAAGTATTCTGGGCTGGATTTTGGTAGTTTTTGTTGTGCACGCTTGGCATAATCGTGTGCCATTTCTGTTTTCCCCAGCATATTGTAATATTCGGCAAATGCCCAATCTTGCAGACCGCTGTCCTGTTTGGCATACGCGCGCGCCAGCACCCAATACGCCAGGGGCGCAGGCACAACCAATAATGCGCGCTTTGCCATTTCTGTGGCGCGTTGATTGTCCCCTGCCCCATCGCGCGCAGTCAAGGCCAATGCCAAAGCCGTTTCAATCTGGGGGGCAGAATCACCCAATAATGCAAGCGATTTTTCGTACGCAGACACACCAGAATCATAGTTGCCTGATTGATATTCTATATCACCCAGTAATTCATAATAATATGGGTTATCTGGGTTGCGTGATATCAGCGTTCGTGTACCTGTTGCCGCGGATTTTAATTTGCCCAAACGCATATTTGCAATCGCGCGCGCATATAATGCGCTGTCCGATTTGTCCGAATATGGATACCGTTCAAAAACACGCGATGTCGGTTCCAGATACCCTATTAATTTTGCACGAATATGTTCAAACGATTCTGTGTGTTTAGACGCGCTGTCCGCAGTTGGCTGTTTGTAATCTGTTAATTGTGAAATCTGGGTCTTGATGTTGTTTAAACGCTCGCTGGTTAATGGGTGATTTATACGATTCGGATTTAGTTTGCTTTCTGATACCCCAGAAATATTGCGCATTTGTTCCAAGACTGTAATAAATCCATTTACATCAGTTCCCGATTTTGCCATCAACGATAATCCCATATTGTCTGCAATACGTTCTTCGTCACGCGTGAATGCCAGCATAGACTGTTGTGCAACCCCCGTTGACCCTGCCATAACCCCAGCCCCCAATGTCGGATTACCGCCAGCAACCATCAGCCCAACGCCCAGTGCCTGAATCAACATTGTACGCGCAGTTTCTGCGGACATACGGTTTGACATTTGTGATAAATGGCCACCCAAAACATGCCCTAATTCGTGCGCGACAACCGCCTGAAACGCAGATGGATTTTTTATCTGGGTTAACAACCCTGTGTTTATATAAACATCTTGGCCACCACGAACGAACGCATTGAAATCAGTGTCTTGGACAATATATATGCGCAATGCATCATCTGAAATGTCGGCCGCACGCGATAAAGGTAATACCAATTCGCGCAACAGACGCTCGGTTTCCGTATCATTAATCAAAGTCGCCCCAAAGGACGATATCGGGATTAATACAGATAGTAAAAAAATAAATTTTTTAAACACCCAGTGTTACCCCACAGTCAAATACGGCCATTAAATCAGTTGACCAACTGTCCATATCATTATCACGCGCCGCACGCGATGCCAATTTGAATAAGTCCCGATGCGCGCGATAGTC
>CALCEG010000015.1 GCA_937900435.1 uncultured Alphaproteobacteria bacterium | reverse complement strand
AAGTGAAAGGCCTGGTCTTTGTTGGATTCGCCGCGGCCGTTTTTGCCCAAAGTGCGTTTGCAGCAATTACCCCGAATGCAACAACTGATCCAAAAACAGTTACATCGAAAAAGTATGTCGATGAAAAGATCCCAGGAACTGCTTCGATATATTGGGGTGATGATAATGGACAACAGGTTGAACATACAAATCAATCAACCGTTGATGCAGTTGTGGTTGGTAATGGGTATGGTGAAGTCAAATTTAGAAAATTAAGTGATACGGCTACATCGACCATAGATACCACGACACCGGCAAATGGTAGTGGTATTGTGGTTACCGCCAAGGCCGTTGCAGAGGCAATTAATGCTAATATGGGTGCGTTGCAGGGTGATGATGCGTATATCGATGTGGAGTCGAGTACTGATGGGAATGGCATCACAACAAAAACTGTTAAGCCATTATACACGCCATCAACAAGTGCCGCTGATCTTGTTACCAGTGGTACTCTGGCGGTTGGTGACTCATATAATAGCACAACTGCCACAGCTGATGATGTGACAGAGGTACAGACCAGATTTGCGACATCTAAAGCTGTTTATGACTATGCACAGCCAAAGGTTGCTGATACGTCGGGTGCATTGCAAGTTGGTTATCGTGGCGCCACCGGGGATGCGACATGGAAAACGTTGCAAGGTTCATCCACCGGAACCGCAGGTGCGCTTAACTATGTTAGTATCAAAGAAGGCACGGGTGCTAATAGTCAACCGAACGGTGTTTATACTGTTAACCTTGATGCTAGCACAATTACAGCCAATAATAACAATGGTGCCGATATTACAGCGGCGGGCGTGGCTAATGCAACTGCCGCAGCGACAGATAAATTGGCCACCGCGAAAGCTGTGTACGATTTTGTAAAGGCCGAAAATGCAGCGTATCAACCTAAAGTTCAAGATACGGATCATGATAAACTTATGTTGGGATATAGCACACAGGGCGGTACGGTTGGCAGTGAAACATATACACTTGGATGGAAAGAGTTGCAAGGTTCTTCCAATGCGGCACAGTCGGCTGTTAACTATGTTTCAATAGCAGAGACAAGCAGTGGTTCTAATGTATACAAGACCAACCTTGCGTCTGATTTGATTACCACGACTGGTGCGGCCATCAATGGGTATGATGCTACGACTAGTAGTGGTAACGGTAATGACCTTGTTACCGTGTCGGCAATCAAAGAATATGCTGGTGGTATCATAGACGTAACGAATCCATGTTCTGCTTCGGCGACTGATGGGCATTACTGTGCTTTGGTTGCAAAGTATAGTGCGAGTGCGCCAAACAATGTTGAGTATGAATGGACAATCATGGCACCACAGCAATAAATCTAAATTTTGGTTTGTTGTATAATGTGACGATGGCGGGCTTTCTCCCCCGCCATCGTTTTTTTAGTTCCCCTCCTGTGGAGGGGTGCCCGAAGGGCGGGGTGGTCTTGTTTACGATAAAAAACGGAGAATCAAAGACCACCTCCCGGCTTCGCCGTACTCCTCCGCAGGAGGAGAACCGGTCCGCGACGTGACGTGATAGTTCCCCTTTCCGGTGAACCACCCAAAAAATGCTGTGCATTTTTCGGGGCCCGGGGAAAGGGGATTTGTTCCCATGTGCTTGAAATTGCGTTTCTGATAATTATATATGTGGCAACGATATAAAGGAGTCATAAATGAATCCAGATGATATGCAAGAAACCCCAGAACAGGCGATTGCAAAATATACGACGGACTTTACAAAACTGGCCGCCGATGGGAAGTTGGACCCGGTCATCGGGCGCGATGAAGAAATTCGCCGCACTATTCAGGTTTTGTCACGGCGTACGAAAAACAATCCGGTTCTAATCGGAAATCCCGGCGTTGGTAAAACCGCGATTGTTGAAGGTTTGGCCGAACGGATTATTTCCCGCGATATTCCGGAAAATTTACAGAATAAAAAACTGTTGTCGTTGGATATGGGGGCACTCATGGCGGGTGCGATGTTCCGTGGTCAATTCGAAGCGCGGTTCAAGGCGATTCTAAAAGCCGTCAAAGATGCGGACGGCGGGATTATCTTGTTTATCGACGAACTGCACACGTTGGTCGGCGCGGGCAAGGGCGAAGGCAGTATGGATGCCGGGAACCTGATTAAACCGATGCTGGCGCGTGGGGAATTGCACTGTTTGGGTGCAACGACACTGGACGAATATCGGCAATATATTGAAAAAGACCCGGCCCTTGCGCGGCGGTTTCAGCCGGTTTATATTGACGAGCCGACCGTTGACGACACGATTTCAATTCTGCGCGGACTTAAAGAAAAATACGAAGGGCACCATGGTGTGCGTATCGCCGACAGTGCTTTGGTTGCGGCGGTGCGGTTGTCGAATCGGTATATAACCGACCGGTTCTTGCCGGACAAGGCGATTGACTTGATTGACGAAGCGGCCGCGCGCGTGCGTATAGAGGTTGCGTCAAAGCCCGAAGATTTGGACGAGGTTGATCGGCACCTGATGCAACTTAAAATCGAACAGCAGGCGTTGAAAAAAGAAAAAGACGAGGAATCGAAAAAGCGACTTGCCGATTTGGAAAAAATTATTGCGGAAACAGAAAAGAAATCCGCGGATATGACCGCAAAGTGGCGCGCAGAACAGGAAAAAATGCGCGGGCTTTCGGATGCGATGGCGGCACTCGACGCGGCCAAGGCAGAAGTTGCATCTGCGATGCGAAATGGCGACTATGAAAAGGCATCCGCACTGCAATATGGGAAAATTCCGGAATTGGAAGAAAAAATTAAAAAGATGAACACCGAATCGCGCGAATATAAAACGGTCTTGCCGGAACATATCGCCGCGGTGGTCAGCAAGTGGACCGGCGTGCCGGCGGAACGGCTTTCGGTCGCGGAACAATCTAAATTGTTAAATATCGAAGATGAACTGCGCAAACGTGTCGTGGGCCAGGATGAAGCGTTATCCGTTGTGTCGCGTGCGATTCGTCGTTCGCGTGCGGGGTTGTCGGACCCGCGCCGGCCGTCGGGCAGTTTTATGTTTTTGGGCCCCACCGGCGTTGGCAAGACCGAGGTTGCCAAGGCATTGGCGGAATACCTGTTTAATGATGATACGGCGATGACACGAATCGATATGAGTGAATATATGGAACCGCATTCGGTCGCACGCCTTATTGGTGCGCCCCCGGGGTATGTCGGATATGACCAGGGCGGGGTGCTGACTGAATCTGTGCGCCGCCGCCCGTACCAAGTTTTATTGTTCGATGAAATCGAAAAGGCAAATCCGGATGTGTTTAATGTGTTCTTGCAAATACTGGACGATGGGCGCCTTACCGATGGCCAGGGTCATGTTGTGAACTTTACGAACACGATAATTATCATGACCAGTAATTTACCCGATATGAACGCCGTGCGGAAACAATTCCGGCCGGAATTCATCAACCGAATCGATGAAATCATATTCTTTAACCAATTGGGCAAAGATGTGATGGCGGATATTGTAAAGATTCAGTTGCGGGGCCTGCGGTCGCGTTTGGCGGCGCGGCGTATCGATTTGGATGTGTCAGATACGGCTATAAAATGGTTGGGCGAACATGGGTATGACCCGGTGTTCGGGGCGCGGCCGCTGAAACGCCTTATTACGTCAATGGTTGAAGATAAAATCGCGGATTTGATTTTGTCCGACGCAATCACCGAAGGCAACACCGTGCACATCACAACGCATGGGAAAGATTTGGTCGTGAAATAATCCCCTTCGCTTGCGAAGGGGAGGGCCATCAGCGGTGGCGGGGTAGTGGTGTCACACCCCGTCCGCGGTCAGCGTCCGCAAAATTTTTCAAATTTTGTGGGCGCCGAGGCGCGTCCACCCCTCTGGCCAGAGGGGAACAAAAGATTACTTGACTTTGCGGGTTTTTTGTTATAAATTATCCCGGCAATTATAAAGGATTTGATATGCCACGTGTATGTAAAGTTACAGGTAAAAAAACAGAAGTCGGTATGAATGTTTCGCATTCTGAACGTCATACAAAGCGCACGTTCTTGCCGAATCTGCATGTTTTGAAGTTCCATAGTGATATTTTGGGACGGGATTTTTCGTTGCGTTTGTCGACCGCAGGGTTGCGCACGCTGACCAAGCATGGCGGATTGGACGCCTATGTCATGGCAAAGCCGATTTCACGCCTGACACCGGAAATGGCGGAGATTAAACGCGCGATTATCAAGAAAAATGGCGCACCGGCAAAACCGGCGAAAAAACCGGCGCACAAGGCGAATCGCAGTGCGCGTTTGGTGAAAAAAGTTGCGGCGAAAAAGGCGGCCGCAAAATAAAAGTCGTCTGGCCCTGTGGTGGAATTGGTAGACGCGCTTGACTCAAAATCAAGTTCTGCAAGGAGTGTCGGTTCGAGTCCGACCAGGGCCACCAGATTGAAAACCACCGCATGGTGGTTTTTCTTTATTATGTTCGTGCGCAGGATTAATGTTGGATTATACTTTTGAATATTTCAGCTGGAATTGTGCCGCCCGTAATTTTAGAGTTCATAGGGGTAAAATCGTCGTTGCCAACCCATACGCCAATTACTAAATCGTCTGTTGCACCAATAAACCACGCATCGCGATTTTCGTTGCTGGTACCCGTTTTTCCGCCCAGAACGCCAGATGTGCGTGCCCGACCGCCAGTGCCACCTGTTTTTAATACGTCTGACAGTAATGTCTGCATGTGCGATACGGTTTTGGGATGCAAAACGGTTATCGGTTCCGATGGATTGCGTTCATAGATTATGTTACCAGACATATCTGCGATTTTTGTTATTGAATATGGATGAACAGATTCGCCGTTGTTCCAAATAACTGCATAGATGTTGGTTAAATCCAGTAAACTCATTTCCGATGCGCCAAGTACAGTTGAATATTCGCGGCGCAGTTTTGTGCCAACCCCCAGACGGCCAGCCATATTTAATACAGAATCAATGCCGTATTGATGGGTTAATTTAATCGGTACAGAATTTACACTTTTGGCAAATGCGGTGGCCAAGGTTATA
Organism: uncultured Alphaproteobacteria bacterium; assembly: GCA_937900435.1. Classification (GTDB taxonomy): domain Bacteria; phylum Pseudomonadota; class Alphaproteobacteria; order Rs-D84; family Rs-D84; genus Enterousia. The sequence goes on along the minus strand of CALCEG010000015.1, from coordinate 2,116 downwards.
TCGCCGTAATATTTTTCGTTATAATTCTTGGGGTTGTAATCACCAATCGCAAAAGGCGAATCGTTTACATAGCTGTCGGGGGTCATACCGTTTTCAAGCGCAACCAAATATATGACAGGTTTAAAAGCGCTGCCTGGTTGACGGGGGGCGGTTGTGCGATTGAATTGGCTGATTTGATAGTCGCTGCCCCCGGACATTGCACGCAATGCACCGTCAGGATTCATTGCAATAACTGCACCCTGGTATTCGGTGATATGTTGGGGAATTGTTGCGGCAATTCGGTCTTGTAAACTGCTGTTAAGAGTGGTGTATACCTGCATATCAGATGTAAATGTGCCGATGCGTGATTTTAATTCTTCCATAACAAAATCTGTCCAATAACGGTACATATTTGTGTCGGGCGCAGGGGTTGCAGGTGATAAAGATTGTGCTGCAATGCGTGCAGTGTTTATAGTTATGTAGCCTTGGCGAACCATTTCTTGTAAAACAACGCGTGCGCGTGCAATATTGCGCTTTGGATTGCGCAGGGGGCTGTATGTTGTGGGGGCTTTCAGCATCGCAGCAATTTGTGCCGCCTGACCAACAGTCAGTTTTGTTGCAGGTACTTGGAACATTGTTCGTGCGGCAGCATCAATCCCACGCAAACCACCAACCAATGAAACGCGATTCATATATAAATCAAGGACTTGGTTTTTTGAAAAACGGTTTTCAAGCCAATATGACAAAATAAGTTCTTGGACTTTGCGCGATATCTTTTTTTCGCGCGATAAAAATATGTTTTTTGCAGTTTGCTGGGTGATGGTTGAACCGCCAGATGCCATTCGGCCCTTGATAATATTTGAAAAAAACGCACGACTAAGACCGCGAATGTCAATCGGGCCATGTTTGAAAAAACGTTTGTCTTCGATTGCGATTATCGCCTGCCATACATGTGGGGGCAGGGTATCAACAGATACAGGGGTGCCCATAATACGGTTTGCACTGCGAATTTCGTTGCCATCGGAATCCAGAAAAACAATCGCTGCAGGACGGGTTTCGTGTAAAATTGCGTCAAGGGATGGCATCTTTAGGTATATATAACCAACGTATCCACAAACAAAAATTCCCCCCAACAGAAATAAATTTACCCCCCATATCAACAATTTGTGCAATGTTGAAGAAGGCTGAGTGTTTTTGTTATCTTTTTTTCTGGTGCTTGGTTTTAACAATTATTTTTCTCCTTGGGGTAATCATAACATAAAAATCTTGCCTTTTGCAAAAGTTTATATTTATAATCATAGGACAAAAATCCAAAGGAAGGAATGTATGAAAAAATTAATCTGTTTTGTGGTTGTGTTCTTTATTGCAATACCTGTATTTGCAAATGATTATTTTGGTGATGGATATGATGGGCAACGTGATACTTATGCAGGGGTCAGAATACATAAAAATGAAAGTTTGTCGTTGAAATACGAGGCCGCAGGGGTAAATGGCTTAAAACTGCGCGAAGATAATTTTGGTATTGGCGCAGTTGTTGGGAATCGCCTGTCTGATAATGTCAAGGTTGAATTTGAAACCGCTTATAACGGGATGAAAGAAGTAAAACAAAACACCACATTAAGTGTTGATGTTTGGGCAAATATGTTCAATGTTTATTGGTTCCAAGAATTTGATGGGGCGATTGCGCCCTATGCAGGTGTTGGTGTTGGGTTTGCTGCGATTTGGGGCAGTGTAAATGCGCCTTATGTTCATACATCTGATTCTGTGTTTGATTTGTCTTTTCAAATTATGTTGGGGGTAAATTTTGCGTTAAATGACAGGGTTGATTTAAATCTGGGGGTAAAATATCAGTACTATGGTGAGATAGAATATAAGCAAAATGGTGAAGAGTTTGCCACAGTTGATGTTGATGGCACAGAATTTTACTTTGGGGCGGTTTATAAGTTTGGTATCTAAGACCCGATTATAAAAATTTCACGAATTCGCGCGCGACTTTTTTAATGCCGCGCGTTTTAAATGCGATGGTTAGTATTGCACCGTTATCTTCGATAACAACACCAGCGCCCAGTTCGTCGTGCGATACCAGTTTGCCAACAGCCGATGTAGGCTTTGTTTGTTGAATTTGTGGCTTTTGGTA